>JAAYGB010000049.1 GCA_012727955.1 Bacillota bacterium | reverse complement strand
GGCGGTTTCAAAATGTCCGGTGTCATAACGCACCAAATCCCACCGCTCTGGAAAACCCGCCTGCTGATAGGCGTCCCTGAGGGCGGCATCAATGCGATCCAATCCTGCCGGTGGAGTCAAAGGATCGTAATTGCCGGCGATGGATAAATGGGGTCGGGGTACAATCAAAGCGTTGATCTCCGCGGTAGTGAAGTATTTCAATAGGCTGGGTACATAGTAGTAAATCCCATGACCATCGAGACCCCGGGCTTCCATCAGCGCCTGATAGTCCGTCAAACAACATAGATCGATACAAACCTTGACCCTGGTATCCAGCGCGGCTACCCACCAGGCCATGGTACTTCCCATGGATAGGCCCAGGGTACCAATTCTCGCTGGGTCAACGTCTTCCCGCTGGACGAGATAATCGATGGCCTTAAGACTGTCGTAGACCATCATCCCCCAAAGGACTCGACCCTGCCACAGCATCTCTTTGAACAGTTCTGATTCCCTTCGCCCTCGCCGTTCCCCAAAAAGCCAAGCGTCAATGGCCAGCACACTATATCCCGCTGCCGTCAAAGCCGTGGCATAATCCGGCGACTGCAGGAGATCCCGACCTCGGATCAGCTCGTCCTTCCCCAACTCATAGTCCCCACCATGGGCATGATTATAAAGCACCACGGGGGTTGGCCCTGTCACCTGCTTGGGACGAGCGAAGTAAGCGGGCACTGCCTCAATCCCATTGAGATCGAGAAGGAGCCTTTCCAACACGTAACCGGGATACTCCTCCGTTGCCACCAATTTAGCCTGCACCGGGCGCTCCATCTCTGGTAGATCGCCTAGCAGACCCAATAACTGCTGCCGTCTTGAATCCTGCTTTTCGCTATTCACCTTACCTCTCCCCACTAAAGGAATTTGTCCTCTTCATCTCTGTAATCATGTTACCGGTTACTGAGGAAATTCCTGCCAGGCTGCAGCCAGACCAGACGCAGAAGGAAAAAAACCAGCCAGAAACATCGATGTTCTGAGCTGGTTAATTAACCTCGAAGGCTTGTCCATGGCCTTAGGCGAATTGTCCCGTTATCCCTGGAGCCAGCAGGGCCGTCAGTTCCTCTACCAGGGTCTCTGTATCTAGCTCTCCGTTGGTCAGATGTATAGAGGCAACGGCAAAGGTTGTGGCCCCGATCAACACATCGACAACAACGGACGGCGTAATACCGGAATCGGGACAACAGATCTTGCCCACCCATTCTTCTATCATTTGTCGAGCCTGATAATGGCGGGCCATCAACTGTTCTCGAAGGATGTGATCGAGATTGACCAGATTCTGCCGAACCAAATCCGCAAATCCCATGTTCTCATCGAAGGTCTTGACATGGATTTCAATCAACTTGCGAATGGCTTCGGTGGCGGAGGAGCACTTCTCAATTTCCGTTTCTAATAGAGCAATCAGTTCGTCAATTCGATTCTCAATGCAGGAAGCAAACAAATCGGGCTTATTCTTGAAATATAGGTATACCGTACCCTTGGCAACTCCGGCCATCTCGGCAATAGTTTCAATCCGAGCCTTGGAATAGCCCAATTCGCCAAACAACTGGGTCGCCGCTTCCAGGATTCTCTTATGTTTGTCCGACGATGCAGCCAAGAGCTCGCCTCCTTTCCAGCCAAGATCCCTAGTTCAATACCAGGGCCCAATCCCCTATTGCCACCGCGTGCACCAATTTTTCGGCCGCCACTCCAATGGCCATCGCCAGCTCTGTCTTAGCTAGTTCATAGGTAAGTCCAGTAGCTTGCACTTCATTCTCCGCCTGGCGTACCATCAGGTCCACGTCTAACAGCTCGGTCTCAGTCACCGAACCCAGTTCAAAGAGCAGCTCCATCCGCTCCAGATTGCCCCGGGCCTGCTCCAGATAAGATTGTGCCAACTGATAGGCGGCCCAGGTTTGGGTCACCTTCTCCTGAGCTGCAAACACGGCAATGGATACACTGTCAACGAGACCCTCATAGAGCAGCTTGGCCCTCTGATACTCAGCGTCAGCCTCTCTAATTCTGGCCTCTTTCGCCCCTCCATCGCCCAAGGTATAGGAAAGTTCTAGACCGATAGACCAGGGATCTTGGTTGTCCCTTGACTCGTCGGGCAAGTAATCCTTGATTACTTCTGAGCCATGTTTGTTGATTATTTCTGGGATGAGCAGATCCATCAACCCCATGGGCGAAGGACTCGGTTCGCCCCATTGCTTGTTTGCCGAGACACTGGCTACCGCCATCCAATCGGTGTCGATGGAACCCATTAAGGTGACCTCTTCTGCTTGTTTGGTTCCTGCCAAAGACAGCTTCCAATCTCGTTTTCCCGCTAGGGATTCCACATTGATCCGGGCCATCTCTACCTGGTTTTCCGTAGCCAACAAGTCGTAGCGATGGGTCAGGGCATAGTTGACGGCCTCCTCATACTCCACTGGCCAACGAACCGGTGTCACGTCTTGGGTGGCTACCAAGTTCTCTGCCCACTGTCTCCCATTGGCCAGGAAATTGTGATCCAGACCAATGATCTGCAGCAATCCCAATACAGCCAGATCCACACCGCCGTTAGCGGCATTCAGCATCGTTTGGGCTTGTAACAGTTCATTCTGCGCCGTTAAGACATCCAGTGGCGTGGCCACCCCGGCTGCCAATTTCTCCGAGGCGATCTCAACCTTCCGCTGGGCGATAGCCACACTGGCCTCGGCTAAGCGATGGCCATTGACGGCTTCCACCAAGGCCATGTAGGCTGACTGTACCCGATACACCAGCTCAACCACAGCCTGTTGCTGGGCAATGGTGGCACCTTCGATGCCCAACTCGGTGATTTTCAGGCCCGCCTGTAGATCATTGTTGGGCTTTAGCGCCTGGGCCCAGGTGACCCTTCCCGACACAGTTCGGAAGGTGTCTTTGGCCATACCCAATTCCGGCGCGTTGGACACTTTGCCCTCCGCCCCCAGCTGAATTTGGGGCCATAAGCCTGCCTTGGCCTGCTCAAGTTGAGCCTGAGCCGCTTCCAGCTGGTAACCGGCAGCTTTAATACCCTTATCTGTGGTGAGAGCAACCTCGAGTATGTCCGCCAAAGTCTGGATATCATCGAGGTTGATGCCCTCGACACCGAGAGCATCAACCGATTGGATTGGTCCTATCATCAGCAACGCGATTAGCGTAGCAAGTATCGGTAGGAGCTTCCTCCCACCCCGCATCAAACTACCCATCTTCCCACTCCCTAAGTCCCAAAATGCTAGATCCGCTCTTGGCTTTGATTTCGCTCATCACCTTTTTAGAGCCGATGCCACTGCCCGGGAGTAGCGAGCCTTTGCCAGGTTGTAGTCAAAGACTGCATTAATGTATTCCGTCCTGGCATTGGTGACGGCCAATTGAGCATCCTGAACTTCGTTACTGGTAATCATGTTGGCTTCATAGGAAAGCTCCGACAAGCGCAAGGTCTCCAGAGCTTCCTCCACGCCCTTCTCCAGGACACTAAATCGCTCTTGGGCGTCCAGTACCGCTTGGTAACTCTGCCTAATTTCCAAGGTCAAGCCATCCTTGGCCACTTGGTACTGTAACTGGACCTTATCCAGATTGATTTTGGCCTGTTCCAGGGTCAACGGAGCGGTGTAATCGTTATCCGATAACTCCACGTTCTTCTGGGCAACCTCAATGGCCAACTCCAGCTGCTGGATCTCCAAGCGGTTGGCCAGTGCAAACTCCAAATCCTCCTTCAGATTCATCACTATCGGTTCAATGGAGAAGTCGGATCTGGCGGGAAATACCGGGGCGTCAAGATCTAGGCCCAGGGTTTGCCGAAATTTCATTAAAGCTAGGTCCCGACCATGGCGGGCCTGGGTCACGCCAGCTTGTGCACTGAGAACGTTTCGTGCCGCCTTGATGACATCGAGACGGGTTACGGTGCCCACTTCGAATTTTCTGGTCACAACATCCTCATGCCGCCGGGCAGAATCCAGGGCCTCTTCAGCAACTTGCAGCATATTTTCTGCCCGCAGAACATTATAGAAGTCCGTTTCCAGCGTCAAAGAGAGCTCATCTTCGGTAACCACCAGATCCTGCCGGGCAAGATCTAAGCCCGATTGAGCCTGCAGCAGCATCGTCGGTGATGGTCGCATGATCGCTGCTGCCTCCGCCTGCTTTAGGCCAAACTCAGCTTCCCGAACCGCCAGCTGCGCCTGTTTGAGAATTAGACTGTTTTCCTTGGCAATTTCCATCGCCTCTTCCAGGGTCAGTTCCCTGACCTCAACCCCGGCTTCGGAGGTAACGGTGGCTGTTTCAGCCAATACCCTTCCGCTTATCGCCAAGGTGACCAATAACAAGAACACCAGCACTTTCTTCCCAAGTTTTGTCCCCATCATTCTCGTCACTCCTTTGGTAACCTCTCATCCTAAACTGACTTTACCTAGAAGCCTACGCTCCAGCACCAATCCCTTCGTCTCGGGACTTGGCAGAACCAAAGAGACGTCTAAATCTTACCTTGATTCCGTCAAGAATCGAGTAGACGACGGGAATCACAACCAGTGTCAGTACCGTAGCTACCGTTAGTCCTCCGATGACTGCCATCGCAATGGGTTTTTGCATTTCGCTTCCCTCACCGGTGGCTAGGGCCAAGGGCAGCATCCCCAAGATAGTGGTCAAGGAAGTCATCAAAATCGGCCGCAGTCGCACCCTGCCGGCTTCGGCAATGGCAGCGTTACGAGGCATCCCTCGGCTTCTGAGAACATTCACGTAGTCAATCAACACAATTCCATTGTTAACGACGATACCGGCCAGGAGGATGATTCCGATCAATCCTGGGACATTGAGGGATAAGTTGCCGATCCAAAGGCCACCGGCGACACCGATGAAGGCCAAGGGCAGCGTAAACATGATGGCAAAGGGTTGGAGCAAGGATTCAAACTGAGCGGCCATCACCATGAACACCAGTACTATCCCTAACACCAAGGTCAAGGCCAACTGCTGAAAGGCCTCGGTCATCAGCTGATCCTGTCCGCCAAATTCTACTAACACACCATCGGGTAAGTCCATGTCCTCGAGAAGGGACGATACCTGCTGCATTACAG
>JAAYGB010000048.1 GCA_012727955.1 Bacillota bacterium | reverse complement strand
TCTTGGGAAATATTAGGATGTAACCACAGAATCCTAGTTAGCGGCAGAACAAAAGGCCGCCCGAGATCGTGATGGACGGCCAATAGATTAGTCCTTCGGTTAGCAACAGTACACCTTGACCCTGATTCGTCTTTCCCTTTGACGTCTCCTCTTGCGTCTTTTCTTTCTTTTCTTGTCATCATCGTTACTGTCTTCCCCTGTTTCGTGACAAAATCCTTGTTTTTCCTTGAAGTACACCCTCGCCGACCAATCGACGTTTTCTAAAAAAACCAAGTTGTTTGGCTCTGCTAGTCCCTCATCAATGATCTCCGCCTGGAGCCTTAGGATCTGTTCTCCACACCGGGGCAGCCTTTGGAAGCACTGGAAGGACCACGGGTAAACTATGAAGGTATCGTCATCGGGTTCCGACTCAGTATAGCGTACTCGCCGTTGACACAGGATTCTTCCCTCTGCGTCAAGGATGCGGAACATGAAATCAGCAACGGCGTTAGCACTATCACTGCTATCAAAGTGGGCTCTGATATTCCCCGTAACCACGTGATGAACCTTGGACCCCTCTGCCCCACAAATTGTTAAGGTAGCCACGTCCCGCCAAATCATCTGGGAGTTCTCCTCACCGTTAAAGGCAGCCATGTTGCACTGGGTGCAGAACAACTGTGTACTAGTGGAGCTGCGGAAGTTTCCCAGCTTGCAGCCGGTCTGGTACTTGGGTTTCTTAGCCACAGTATCCTCCCTCTCCTGCAATGAAAGATTGTGAAAGTCACCGCGTTCTCTATATCTTACAGGTTGTTACCCGATGAAGGGCACAGGAGGCAGGGGCCAGATCTCCACAAGTCATCAACTGGTATCTAGCCTAGCAGGGTGTTGTCACAAGACCGAGGCCTATGCTCCTACCTGAGTATTGATGCCTCTTTCTCGCCGCCGACAACTTTTTTCAAGAAATTGCGAAAATGGGAGTCACGTACTAAAGCATCCTTCCTACCGAGACCATACCATAGCACTAGGAAGGGGGTTCGCCAGAGTGGCAAAATCTACAGGCAGAAGACGAGATTTAGCGTGTGTCCTAGTCCCAGAGGTCGTTGGCATAGGCACCGCGCAAGCAATGGTTGTCGAGGAAATACCTCTGTTCAAGGGGATAAGGGTGCAGCAATCAGTGTCGAGGACATCGACACCAAAGTCCAGGTTGAGCACTGCGTTCCATGTAACGGCAAGGTGATTATCAATGCGTTGGTGAAAAAGAACGTAACCTTCAAGACCCGAGAAAAATCCGAAGACGACGATGATACACAGGTGATCTTTGGGACAATCCGACACGCCACAATCACCACCCCGGTTCACACCTTTGTCGAGGTGCCGGGTGCCTTGTCAGGAGATCAATGCGTCATCGAAGAGGCTGGGCTTGAGGATGCCTGTTCCTTCTACGAACCACTGGATGAGGATGAGTATGGACATTTCACCACCATCCTTGACAAACAGATCCTTCGGTTTGTGGTCAAGGTAGTGCGGCCAACGCAGTTTACCATCCCAGTAATCACCCGACCCGACATCTGCCCTGATGTTGATGACCTACTAGATGACGAAGTTCGACCACTCGAATACCAGGAGGATGAGCTAGAATCATAAGGACCTTGCTCATCCGCTACCAGCCTACGACAGGCTGTGGGGACATTCACCCCGTCAGCGGTGAATGTCCCCAGCCCCTACAAAACCACAGTTCCCAGCCTTGCGCCACTGGGTAGTTACTTTCGAAAGGGCCGTTCTCGAATCAACCTGGGAGCGGCCCTTGCTGCTAGCCCGCGACGGACTGGGAAGTAATGGTATGAAGCCGCCCGAGATGAACCCAGGCGGCTCTTTGCTATTGCTTCTTGCCCCATACTGCCATTGACTAATAGTACACCTTTGACTTAAACTTCTTTACCTTTTTCTTATCGCGACCATCATGGTCGTCGTCATCGTCATGACACTCATCTTTTCCGCAGGCGTCCTTGAAGAACACAGTGGCCGCCCAGTCAACATTCTCGAGGAAGACTTGGTTATTGGGCTCCGCAAGCCGCTCGTCAAGCAAATCAGCCTGCAGTGTCAAGACCTGGTCTCCACACTCGGTTAGATGCTGGAAGCACTGGAATGCCCAGGGGAAGATGACCTCGATGTCAGCATCGGGTTCGGATTCAGTATAGCGAATTCTCCGCTGACAGATGACGCGCCCCTCTTCGTCAACAATGCGGAACAGGAAATCTGCTACCGCATTGGTGTCGTTGCTTTCCTCAAAGGTCACACGGATATTACCGGTGACGACGTGATGGACGTCGGAATACTCCGTACCACAGATGGTCAAGGAAGCAATATCTTGCCAGATCACCTCGGCGTCATCATCGCCGTTAAAAGCAGCCATGTTGCACTCTGTGAAGAAGAGCTGCGCCTTAGTTGGATTACAGATGTTGCCATGCTTGCAAACAACGCGGTCTTTCTTTTTCTTACCCATCTAGTATCCTCCTTTCACTCTGGTAGGTGCTTGCTTTGGAGCACCGGTGACTTTCGCTATATCATATAGGGCCGCTGCTGAAGATGCATCCCACATAAGGACTAATTGTCCGTAATTGAATCTAAATTCTTACTCCTTTGATCCCAGAAGGAAAGGAAAGGGGAATTCTCGACATAGAAGTTGAGGCGCCTGCGGCATTGATCCTAACCCATCCTGGAAGATCCGCTCATCGGATAGAACACAAATCCTATTTGCCTCATACCATATATTGGGGCTATGAAGGGGGGATCCCATTGGCGCAGGCAAAAGAAAGACCGCGGGATTTGGTATGTGTCCTGGTGCCAGAGGTCATCGGGGTTGGTTCTGCACAGGCAGTAATAGTGCAGGAGATCCCTTTATCAAAGGAAAGGGACATCGCGGCTATCGGAGTTGAGGACTTGGGTTGCGAGGTAACAGTGGAACGCTGTACTCCATGCTCAGGGAAGGTGTTCATCCAAGCATTGGTGCGAAAGACTGTAGCCTTTCGCTCCGAAGTGAGCCATGGGGTGATCGGGCACGCTACTATCCAGACGCCCATTCATACTTATGCAGAGGTGCCCGAGGCGCTGCCATCTGACTATTGTATCGTCGAGGAAGCAGCAGTAGATGACTCCTGCTCCTTCCATGAACCTCTGAATCCAAATGGAGACGGCACCTTCACCGCCCTCGTTGACCGAACACTGGTCCGAATTGTCATTAAAGTAGTCCGCCCCACCCAACTCACTATTCCAATTATCCCCTGCTCCGACATCTGCCCCAGCCTGAAAGACCTCAACAATAGAAGATAGAAACAGGCAAGGGCATTCGCCTCATCAAGTAGGAGAATGCCCTTGCCCTTGTCCCCACTGAATTTCGTCCCCGGTATCGCTGGGTGATTCTTGCTTCAGCGGTTCAACTTCATCGGTATGTTGCTCCCCTTCCGCAGTCTCCACTTCACCACTGGGATGCCCTTGGGCATCACCGGATTGGCCCTGGTACATCACCGCCCGGGTATCCTCACGCTTTGCCACCACCTCAACGGAAGACCGTAGGGAACGGATGCCATGCCCCTCCGCCGAGGGAGCATTCTCCCCGGGAGCCGACGGGACTGTGCTAATTACCGTCGAGATGGCACCCCGATTGCCAGGGTAAAAAAACTGAGAGTAAAGCAGTGGAACAACCTTCTCTTGACGGCGGAGCCGTTGATGCACGAAGAAGGGAAGGCTGTAGAGGGACTTGCTTGCCCCCCAATCAATATCTCTCATCTGACACTCCTCCCAACCCATCGGTGATCCACAGTATGCAGTTCCTGGGCCAGGGGTGTCTTAAATAGGATAAATTTCCCTAATGCCTTTGGTACGAATAGTAGTATGTTACAAGCCCCTAAAGTAGTGAAGTTAGGAAGAACGACTTATTACACTCCTCGGCTAAGTTCATAGGATAGAGTAAAAGAACGGAGGTGAAAGCTATGGGTGCGATTTGCCCACAACAATTAGGAAATCCCGGGTGTTTTCTAATTCCAGCGGTAGTAGGAATAGATTCCACCCAAATTCTCGTTACTAATCAGATCGAACTAGACGAACCCGCCATCATGATCAACAGCGTAGACACCATGGTCAACGTTACCAGCTGTACCGTCTGTACCAATCGAGTTATCTTCAACGCCATCGTTACGAAGAACATCACCTACAAGACTGCCGGTAGGGTAGACACGATCAACGACGACGTTACCTTGGTGAGCGGAAAGCTGCGCCATGCTACCTTCTTTGTACCCGTCTCTGGCTTTGTTGAGATCGAGGGCGCTGATCCAGCAACAGACCAGTGCTGTGTAGAATTTGCCGGCTTGGAGCCCAGTTGTCAAGTAATTGAACCGGTAAATGTTGATGATGATGGAACGTTCCAGATGGTGATCGACAAGGAGATCATCCTGTTTACAATCAAGGTTCTGCGACCAACCCAGGTTACTTTGAACTTAGTTACCGGTGACGGCTTCGCTTGTCCAGGCGCAACCGAGGAACAGGCAGCTGCTGGCAGAATTCCCAGCCAGTGCCTCCCCGTTGGCCCGATAGCTCTTCCTGAGGCGCAGACCTATAAGCGCTAGCAGATACTGAAGGGCCGTTCTCAACCACCTGAGAACGGCTTCCTTAATTGCTCTCAATCTGAATCGGACTGACACCCACCAGATCGTCCCGAGGGTCCCCCAGAGCAAATTCCGGTCGGCCCCGATGCCGCTCATTGGGTCCCGGAACTTGGGATAGGTCAATCTGAGACAGATCCACACTGGGATCAATGGGAAAGGACCAGTATTTACTGCTCAGCCGAGGGTTAGCATCCTCTTGCTGACCCGATGGCAGACTCTGACTCCTTACCACAGAGGCCAACACTGGAGTTACCACCGGTTCCGCCGGAGTGTCATCTATCCGGACAGGTTCCTGGAACATGGGGACATACTCTCCGGAGTTATGGTAGTATATATAGCCTCGCAGAGGCACCTTCTTTCGCCGCGGGGGTTCCTCCTGCTCCGATATCTCCGATACCGAGGCACTGACTTCTTCACTTTCTTCGCCCTCGTCGGAGACTTCTGGCTCAGTTGTGACCGAGGCAACGGCCACTTCCTCGGACTCCCCTTCGCCTTCCTGTTCCAGCACCGGCTCTTCTACCGATGCTGTTGGCTCCTCGGCCTCTACTTCTGATTCTGATTCCTCTTCTTGCACTGCCGGCTCCGCTATCAGTTCTTCTGGGAATGCCTCCAATTCCTCAGGTTCCCCTTTCGGCAAGCTTACGGCAAGGCTGGAGCGAATCGTATCCTGCAGATACTCATGATAAACTGCGAACAGCCCGATTTGGGTAAGAATAATGCCCACTCCAAACAAAGCAACTTCGATGGATAGCAGGTATAGAGAGTATCCGATGAAAGCGATACCTAACAACACCGCCACCATCGCACCTGTCATCAGCACACAGATCACCGCCTTCAGACCTTCTGGGGCTAGGTCATAGTACGTTGGTGATATAGTATATGTATCTCATGGGGCGGCGTTACCAACAAATCCTACGGGCAGCCGCACCTATCAGTGGGCTCCCAGCACAGAGACCTTCAACCCACCTTGACGGCGAAGAGAAGTTCATTG
>JAAYGB010000047.1 GCA_012727955.1 Bacillota bacterium | reverse complement strand
TACTAACGGCCTGCTTAATTGCGTTGACACAATGCTGACAGCTCATACCCTTGACCAGATAGATCTTTTCCAAGGTCACTGGTGTCGCCTCCTTCTCCCATTGCCCACTCCCGGGTCCAAACTAGTCCAAGTACCGTTTACAGTCAGATTACCCGAAACTTTCCTTGTATATACCCTGCTACGGTATCATGCAAACAGTCTATAATCGGTAGGGAAAACTGTCAAGCTCTAGTCAATGGGCCAATTGAAAATCTGCTTACATACCCGCAGGACCATAGCAGTATCGGTGCGACTAATGCCGGTAAATCTCGTCAGCCGATCCACCAGGAAATCGCAGAGCTCGTCGTTGCTGGGCATAACTGCCTCGATAATCAGGTCATAGGGTCCGGTGGCTACTGCAACGTAACGTACCTCTTTCTGCCGGGCCAACTGCTTGGCAATGGTGTCGATATGCTGGCGATTGACCTTCGCCCCCACTATGGCAACGGTATTCATTCCCACCTGGAAGGGGTTGATTACCCCGACAATGCGGAGGATACCGGAGCCGGTCAATATGCCAAACCTGCGTCGAATCGTCCGCTCCGTTACTCCCACCGCATTGGCCATATCTTGAAACCGATACCGTCCATCCTTCTGGAGGTAGGCGATCAGCTGCCTATCAAGGTCGTCAAGCTGATCAACATCAAACTCTTCTACCTCGGGAGGATCCTGTGCCCTTTCGTCGGTCACCGTAGGCTCTCCTTGGGGCCAGGGAACCCAGTCATAGGTTTGTTTGATCGTCTCCAGGATAACCGAAGTGTCTGTTTCCTCTATCCCATCGATTTTACCCAGCTCTTCAGTCAAGAAATGCAGCAGGTTGTGGCGTGATGCCACCACTGCGATGGCAACTAAGTCATAGGCACCGGTAGCGTAGGCCACATATCGGGTCTGGGGCAGACTAGACAGCTGCTCCATTACATGGACTATCTTGCCTCGTTCCGCCTTAACCCAAATAAATACTTCGCTAAAACCCGTCCGTGAGGGCTCCGCCACTCCCACGACCTGAACGAAGTTACCCTCTTCTAGGCGCCTAACCCGATTGCGAATCGTTCCTTCTGACACATCCAGGGCCTTCGCCATTGCCGTATAGGCCATCCGCCCATCCCGCTGCAGCAAGGATAGGATCCGGAAATCCAGTTCGTCCAGTTGGTTGTGCTCGATAATTCCCAACCTTCGCCCCCCTAACTCTGTGCCGTGAAGATGCTGTCATCAAGACGGTACACGCCCCGATCTACGCTCTAGTTCGAACGGAGCTCCAGAACCCTTTTTAGCTGCTGTTACGTCAATACTAGGGCCATATCCAAGTCAGCACCGCTTCACTAATCTCATCCAAGCAGCCCATCTCCGCGGCTAAATCCATCACCGTATACCGGTGGGGCTTCATCTCCCGCGCACTGCGCAGTGAGGCCTCCACCCACTCCCGCTCTAGGCCCAGTTCCCGGGGAGTAGCCGGTGCTTCTAGGGTCCTGAGATCCGCCATAATTCTCTCGATGTCTAACAAGGATGCCGGAACACGGCGTTGGATCTCTACCCAATGGTCTGACAGAAGCTCACCGGAAGCGCGAGCAAACTCCACAGCTTTACTTTCCCGCCAGGCCGCTGTGGCAATACTCTGCCAAGCTCCCTGAAAATCCTGCTCCAACTGCCGACTGTACTGTTCTAGACTTGGTCGATTGGCTCCTACCTGCTCCCAGTCAATTCGGTTCGGGTCCTTGGCCAGTAGCTCAGAATAGAATTTGGTGATGATGGGAGTAGCCACGGCCACCTTGGCTCCATGGTAAAAGAGTTTTCCCTCGGGAATTCCCCGGATCTCCCAGAAATGGGCCAACTCATGTTCCGCTCCCGAGACCGGTCGGGAATCATTGAACATCAAAATCGCCAGTCCCGACAGCACCAGCCCCTCCGTTAACCGCACCAGGGCCTCGGGTTCTCGCTGCCGTAAAGCCATCACATCGATGAGGGCCATCTGCAGCACTTGCTCCACGATACTATGGATGGTTGGACAGTAGTATTCCCCATTGAGAATGTGGGACAACATCCAGTCCGCCATGGCCACAGACTTACCCACTAAATCGCCAAAGCCCGCGGCCACCATCTCCAAAGGAGCAGTGGCCAGCAACTGGGCATCGATATATATAGCTGCCGGGTAAGTCGCAGGTACAGTTTTCTTGAAGCTGCCGGTGAGCAGGGCCGATACCGTCGACGCATACCCATCCATGGACGGAGCGGTACCCACGCTGATAAAAGCCTTTCCGGTGCGATGGGCCACAAACCGTACGATATCGTTGATGGTTCCCGCTCCGACGGCGACGAGAAAACAGGGTTCATCACCGATTGCCAAGAGAACTTGTCCCAGACTGTGTTCATCGGGCAACACCCAATGACGCTGGCCAAAGGCTCGCCGTGGTCTTAGGATCACTTCTTCTGTCGTGATCTGATCCGCCTCTAGAAGCTCCACCACTTTCCTGCCGGCCAAGTCATAGGTTGTCTCATCGGCAACGATTATCGCCCGGCGGGGCAGACCCAGATGGGCAACATCCTCAGGCAGATGCTCCAAAACATCCTCCCCGCTGCGGATTGTATGGATGGGCACGTGATGAACTCGACCACACTCACACTGGATTTGGCCACCGGCCAATTCCTCGGCACTCCAAGGCATATCACCGTACCTCCTGTTCTGCGTTGTTCCCACCAGTAAGTCGACTTCGACCCTCTAACCGATTTCCAAAACTGCCTTAATTACCCTTTCCTTCTCTTCATCCAGCATCTGAAAGGCCTTGGCTACATCCTGCAGGGGAAAGCGATGGGTGATTAGCTCTTCAAAGGGTAGATCGGCGGAGTACAGAATATCGATGGCTTCCTGGTAATCGGACTTCATGTACATCATGGTTCCGATAATACTTAACTCATGCTCCTGAACATAGCTCAGGTTGTTGATCGTTACCGGCGGACCAAAGCAACCCACCTGGACGATGGTCAGTCCCTTCCTGGCTAAGTCTATTGCCTGGTTCAAAGCCTGGGGTGCTGCGGAGCATTCAAAGTGAAGATCAGCCCGTTCCGGACCAAACTCCCGGACAATAACTTCCTCAAGATTGTCCCGAGTGGAATTGCACACAGTATCGGCACCAAAGCGTTGGGCTAGCTCTAGGCGGGAGTCAATCACATCCACCGCCAACACCTTGCCGGCTCCCATGCTCTTGGCAGCCACCAAAGTCAACAAGCCAATGGGTCCTACCCCAAAGATAACCACCCGATCTCCAGCCTTCATTCCGGAACGGTGGATAGCGTGGACACCAACGGCCAAGGGCTCCACCAAAACCGCCCGATCATAGCTGAGATCCTCGGGTACCGGTAACACTTTGTCGGTGGGAACCACGATGGACTGGGCATAGGCACCGGTGTCTTGGCAGCCGATCACCTTGAGATTCAAGCAGACATTGTAGCGCCCGTTGCGGCAGTTGTAACACTCACCACAGACTAGGTTGGGCTCCACCACTACCTTCTGTCCCGGAGAAAATTCCGTGACATCGGGCCCGACTGCCGCAACGTCTCCAACAAATTCATGGCCCAATACAATGGGGCAATGGATGAAGGCATGAACCCCATGGTATGCGTGAATATCGCTGCCGCAGATTCCACACAACTTGACATCAATGAGCACTTCCCCGGGCCCGGGCACCGGTCGCTCCACTTCTTCCAACCGAAACTCCTGTGGGTTGATTAAATTCGCCCTGAGCATCTTTGTCATTGTGATCTCCCCCTAATAACCCTCTTTGCCAGGAACTTCGCTTCCCACCAAAAGACTCCTTCCCCTCTGCCTCTGTCGCTGGTGAACAGGGGAACTTATCCACATCTGGCAAAAAAAACCCATTAAATGGGGAGTTCCTATCAATATCAACATGAGTTATCCACAGATAAGGTAGTTATCCCCACAACTTTTGCCCACAGGGTCTGGAGGGGCCAAAAGCAAGCTGCAAAGGGGTTTTCGGACAAGCTCCTCCGATTTCCCCAAAGTTTTTCCACAGTTATCCACAAGTTATCCACAGATGTGGATAACACGAATTTGTGTTTGTCAAAACCTATGTTTGCTTGGAAAAACCTCGCAAAAGCTAGGAGGTAGTTCTACAGGGGGTTTAGGAAAAAGGAAAGGGTTCCTAGTTCCCACTTTCGCCTTATCACATAATATGGACTAAGCGCCTTGACGATCTTATCTTTGCTATTGCTGTGATCGTAAGCCCTGGTATTCAAGGAGGTGTCACTCGTTGGCAGCAAGTGATGACACACGGGCCCAGCGTTTTGCTCAACTGACAATGAGAGAGCGGGAGGTGCTCAAGCTAATCGCTAAGGGTTTATCCAACGAAGAGATAGCCGAGCAGCTCTTTATTAGCAAGCACACCGTGAAAAACCATATTACGAACATCTATCGAAAGATTGGAAGTCGCAATCGGACAAAAGTGGCACTTTGGGCCATCCGGTATGGATTATTACCGATGGACTAAATACCACACCCACTCCCTACAAGCCCGTTGCAGGGAGCTTTTTTTGCTCCGGTGGTGTCCTAGCCATAGATTAATTGTCCAAGCTGTGGACAGATAAATAGGCGGTAAGCAAACACTTACCGCCGGAGAAAGGGAGGGATGGGATGCATTTGGCTTTCCCACTACATGGTATGCTATCGGAAATGGACCGCCATGGGATACCACTCCTATTTCCCCTCCTCCCTCCTTGGGTCTACCGATGCCGGCGGATGATAGGCGGAGGCAGCTTCCACTGCAAAGGTTCAAGGCGTGACTGGTCCCGTTCTTCCTGCCCAACAGCCGACTTAGTCTCTGCTTTTGCTGTAGACTCAGTCACTTCTACTGCATCGGCTTCGACCTCTTGCTCTGGACTCTCCTTCTCATCCTCAACTACTACCGCGGCAATTAGCGGCTCTGCTTTACTCTCCTTAGGTTCACCGTCTTCAGATTCACTATCCTCAATCTCAACGGGGGACTGCGCCGCTGTCTCCTCTGGCTCCGAGGCAGACGAGGCGACCTCTGGTGCGCTCTCTTCCGGTACAAATTCTAGTACTGGACTGGGCTCTGCATCCATTGGTTCTGATTCACTGGACTCTAGATCCAAATCGCCCAGGGCTTCCGTCTCCTCGACTTCCTCCTGGAGGACAGCTGTCGGTTCACTGCTGAGCTCAAGGTCCATCTCTGGCTCCACGGCCTCGGGGCCCATCGACTCAGCCTGCTCGATGATCAGCTCCTCCCCCCAAGGGGCTTTGGACTCTGCTGCGAACATTTCCTCAGACCCAAAGTCGTCATCTACATAGAGACCCGCGGGATAGTCTACCATCAAATCTTCACCATAGTCCCAGCTGTAGCGTCTGCGGGCCGGCACCGGCTCCACATCAAGCTCCCTGGCCTTAGGAGTCCACTCCAGCCAAGGATGCCAGTCGATGGTTTCCTCTCCTTCCGGCTGGGGCCACATCTCCTCGGGCAAGACTTCCATGGCTTTCCCTCCCGCTCCCGGTGACCCCAAGGGCACCAGACCCTCGACGGCAATCTCCTGAGCCTGTGAAATAAACCAATCCTCTTCCCAGTTGGCCTTGGGCCACATGTCCTCGTCTTCCTCCATGTCAGATACCAGATCTCCTATTTCCTCCTGGGCCAGTTCCTGGAAGTTCCAGTCAGGATCATAGTCCCCAAATTCAGCGGGTTCCGGATCACCAGCTTCATTTAGGTAGCTATGAACCTCCTCGGCCATCTCCACCAGGTTCCTAATCCTGGCCTGCAAACCTGCTATCTGGTCGGACAACTGAGCGAGTTCCTCGAACCGCTCATTCCTCTCTTCTCTCGTCTCGTCCATGGTTTTGTTATCCCTCCCCTACCCAAGTCCTAGTTCTCCCTACAATATATTGATGGAGGGGAAGTTGCGTGCTAAAATTCCTCGCCCCCAAGTCCTATAAAGGCCTGGAGGCGATTTAGAGCGCACTTTTTCCTAGGTAGGGTCATAGCATGGTACCAAAGGGCTGAGCTCGTTGGTACCGGGAGGACTGTGACGATGAACCGGATTAGATTCTACACCGAGAAGATTAAGAGAGAAGCCAAGAAGTTTCAGTGGTATCGATTCTTTGACTGGATACACATGCGGGGATATGGTTTACTCTTTGCCGCGGTAGTATTGTTGTTCTTTACCCTGCTGATCTCTCCCACTGCCGTATTGGTCCTAGTCACCTTCTTGTTAGTCCTACTGCTGTTAAGTATGACCAAGTAGGTGGCCAGTGCCATCTTTCTACCAGGGGACAAGCCCCAAGGCGCTGAGGAAGGATTTTCTGCATGTAACCATAATGAGTTAATGACTTGTATGCCATTCCCTAGTAATGAGTGATCTCAAGAGAGGCGTAAGTGATGAACAAGCTAACAAGGCAATATCTCGGACTACTTTCGGCAGTAGCCGCTTACAATATCCTTCATGAGGGAGCACATCTCATTTATGCTCTATCTGTTGGTGCGTTCAAGCGGATCAACTTCCTGGGACTTGGTATCCAGATTGACGTATATGCCGAGAAAATGAGGGACACGCAGGTTGGTATCTTCTGTCTTGTGGGAGCAGTTGCTACTCTGACAACGGCCTATGGGCTGGTTGTCGCAACGGATAAAATTTGTAAGGCAAAATCCCGGGTATTCAAAGCCTGTATGTACTATGTCACAATTGCTATGCTGTTCGCTGATCCCCTGTACTTGAGTTTACTGTATGGATTCTTTGGTGGGGGCGATATGAATGGCATCGCCCTGCTAGTTCCGGAAGGCATTGCCCGGACATTCTTTGGGGTGCTATTACTTGTTAATGGTTGCCTTTTCTGGAGATTGGTTCTGCCCAAGTACAAGAAGTCATTCTCTGATTGAACGTAGTTCTAGTAGTTCTATCGTAAGAACCTAGCTGCTGCTCTGAACGCACACTAAGGCACCCGCCTTATCTTGCATTCATCTAGCAGGGCCGGTACACTATAACAGTGATAGCCCAAGCTAACAATAGGTAGCGGTCTGCTAGAATGGATGTGTTGTCTGTGAATCTGCGTTATTTAACTAGAGCAGCCATCGTTGCTGCCATCTACATAGCCTTGGTGGTAGGGTTTGCTCCCTGGAGTTTTGGAGTTGTCCAGTTTCGCCCCGCGGAAGCCCTGACTGTCCTACCGATCCTCTTTCCCGAGGCAGTACCGGGGCTTTTTGTTGGAGTGATGCTGAGCAATATTATCGGGGGGTTGGGCCCCTGGGATATCTTCGGGGGTAGCCTGGTAACATTGCTGGCAGCCTATGTGACCTATAGATTCCGGGACTCTTGGATTGCCTTCGCCAGTCCCATTGTGTTCAACGCACTACTGATCAGTCTCTACCTGCGGGTGATCTTTCAGGTTCCCTACTGGATCACGGTCTTGAGCATCGGCCTCAGTGAAGCCCTTTCCGTATTGGGTCTAGGCCTGCCCCTGATCTGGATGCTGCGCCGCCGATCCCGGTGACTTACGCTATGTCAATCAACCCACGACCTGCGTCGTGGGTTAGTTGTAGCTAGACATTGTTGATTGTTACGTCATAGGCAATTTCTGCCTTCAGTGAGTTGGCCACGATGCAGTATTTTTCCACCGATAATTGGACGGCTCGATTAACCTTGGCCTCGTCGAGATCGGTGCCGGTAACGGTGTAGTGAAGCATCACGTGGGTAACCTGCCTGGGGTGCTCTTCGGCTTGAGTAGTGACCACTTCTATTTCCACACTCTGTGCTTGCTGTTTCATCTTGCCCAAGATAGAGACAACGTCCATCCCGGTACAGCCACCCACCCCAGCCAACAATAACTCCAAGGGTCGAGCCCCGCTGTTTTTCCCACCGGAAGTCTCAGAAGTATCCATAAACAGAGTGTGTCCCGACGGGGTGTGCGCGGTAAACGTCATACCCTCGTTCCAGTTGACCTTTAGTTTCATATCAACCATTCCCTCCCTAGTACCATAGATCGAATAGAGTAATTAGCAGCAGTGATCAATCAGGCCCTTCCCCTTAGGATCGGCCCAGGAGAAGGTACAATATTCCTTTTTCTCTATCCTTTCCCTTTCCTGCCTCCATCTACACTGGGCTCCCCGAAGGGATTAGTGATGATTTTCACCACCCTGGGCAACAGGAACCCTCTTGTCCATCCCGAAGTAACCCCGAAGTAACTTTGTATACCAATAATTCGCCTCTTGGAGGAAAATGGTAGTTTGTCTGGGTTTGTGACGTTTTTCGCGCTCTGTAGTGAATGGTATCACTTTCATTTTTTGGTTAGAGATTTGTATCCAAAGTGACAAGGATCACATAGCGGATATCTCGAATTTATATCTGCTTCAACCCTACTGGCCTTCTGCCTGTTTTTTCCTGGTCAGAAGCAGCTAGAGTTTTTTCCGCGTGTAGATTAAGCGAGGAGGTCTCGTTGTGATTAGTAAGCGCCATACCTTCCGAGGTGGAATCCATCCCCCTGAGGGCAAAGAACTCAGTAATCATAGGCCCATCGAGGTGCTGCCGGCGCCGAAAGTAGTGGCTATTCCCCTACGTCAACATATCGGTGATCAGTGCACGCCCTTGGTCAAACGGGGCGATGAGGTTTTCCTTGGACAGAAGATTGCCGAATGTGACGCGTTGATCTCGGCACCGATTCATGCATCGGTGTCAGGAACGGTCAAAGGGATAGAGACCTATCCCCATCCCGTCTCGGGAACCGTTGATTGCATCGTCATTGAAAATGACGGTGAGGACCGAATTTGTCCCGATCTACCTGAACCGGCGGATATCGCGCATTTGTCCCGCCAGGAGATCATTCATCGTATCCGGGAAGCTGGTATCGTTGGCCTGGGGGGTGCAGCCTTTCCGACCCATGTCAAACTGACGCCACCGGCGGATAAGCCCATCGACACCCTGATACTCAATGGCGCCGAATGTGAACCCTATCTCACCGGTGACCACCGTCTCATGGTCGAGCATCCTGACCTGGTTGTCTACGGCGCCCAAGCCTTGGCTAAGGCCCTGGATGTGACTAAGGTGTACATCGGGGTCGAGGTCAACAAGCCTGATGCCATCGAAGCCTTGACGAAGGCAGCTTCCGGGACCAATATCCAGGTTGTCGGTCTTGGGGTTAAGTATCCACAAGGGGCAGAGCAACAGCTAATCAAGTCCCTATTGAATCGGGAAGTTCCCCCTGGGTGCCTACCAAGGGATGTAGGGGTTGTCGTCAACAACGTTGGTACCGCGGCGGCAGCGGCCAACAGCTTAAAAACAGGACTGCCTTTGTATCAGCGAATAGTCACCGTCAGTGGAGAAGGCATTACTCAGCCCTCTAACTTCCTAGTTCGTCTAGGTACCCTCTTTGAGGAGCTAATTGCCGCGGCCGGTGGTCCCAAGGGTACTCCCCGGAAAATCATCATGGGTGGACCAATGACCGGATTTACCCAATACTCCACCCAGGTGCCTGTTGTTAAGGAAACTACGGGATTGCTGGTGTTTGCAGAAGACCAAGTTAAGGCTACAGAACCCGGTCCCTGCATCAAGTGTGGACGCTGTGTCAGCGTCTGTCCACAGTTCTTGCTGCCGGTAACCATAGCCAAATTCGCCCACGCCGGAATGCTGGAAGAGGCTGCCGAGTACGGCATACTCAACTGCATGGAGTGCGGCAGTTGCTCCTACGTCTGCCCGGCCCACCGCTTCCTAGTGCAAGACATCAAGATTGGCAAGCAAGAGTTGATTGCCAAGCGGCGGCAGCAAGCCAGCTAGCAGGGATAGACCCGATAGCTGGGTCAACGGGCATCAGTAATTCCTTTTCACCAGCTTAGATTGAACTTGTTTGACTATATTTCAGTAAGGAGAGGGACAGAATGGAACGCACTGACTCAAAGCTGCTCTTGTCTCCAGCTCCCCACATATCTTCCGGCGAGACCATCCCCCGGATTATGTACACCGTGCTGGCGGCAATGGCACCGGCAGCCTTGGCATCGATTTACTTCTTTCGGTTCCGAGCAGCTTTACTCATTGTTGCTTGTAGCGTCACAGCTTTAGTTACAGAGTATGTCTTTCAGAAGATCCGCAGGAAACCAATCACCATCTGGGACGGTAGTGCCCTGGTTACCGGGGTATTGTTGGCCTTCAACTTGCCGCCTTCCCTACCGGTCTGGATGGCTGTAGCGGGCACGGTCTTTGCCATCGCGATTGGAAAGCAGATTTTCGGTGGACTGGGGCATAACCCCTTTAACCCCGCTCTTGTTGGCCGTGTATTTCTCTTGGCAGCCTTTCCAATGGCAATGACTGCCTGGACCACGCCCATCGATGGACTGTCCACTGCAACACCCCTGGCAGCGCTCAAGGTGGACGTAGCCGCTTCCAGTACCGTTGATAGCTACAGCTCTGGAACAATGGATGCAGCCACTTCTGGTACCGTAGACAGCTACAGCTCCGGAACAATGGATGTAGCTACTTCTGGCACCGTAGACAGCTACAGCTCTGGAACAATGGACGTAGCCACTTCCGGTACCGTAGACAGCTACAGTTCCGGAACAATGGATGTAGCTACCTCGGGTACCGTGGATGGCGTCAGTTCCGGATCGGCAGTTACAGCCTCCTCCAGCACACCCATTAGGGATGAACTCAGCCTATGGGATATGTTCATTGGCCGTATGCCCGGTAGTCTCGGCGAAACATCGGCATTGGCTATTCTCTTGGGAGGACTTTTCCTCATTTACAAGGGTTATATCGACTGGAGAATTCCTGTAGGTTATCTAGGTACCGTAATTGTCTTTGCACTGGTCTTTGGGCAGGATCCACTCTTTCATCTCTTGACCGGTGGTTTGATGTTGGGAGCCTTCTTTATGGCCACCGATATGGTAACCACTCCCCTGACCACCAAGGGCCGCTGGATCTTTGCCATCGGTGGTGGTGTAATCCTGATGGTGATCCGTCTCTGGGGAGGATATCCAGAAGGAGTCTCATACTCGATTCTGTTAATGAACGGCTTCACTCCGCTGATCAACAGATTTACTCGTCCCAAATTCTTTGGGGAGGTGAAAGCCCGTGCGTAACTCCATGTCTTTGGTTATTACTCTGGCAGTAGTTTGCATTATCTCCGGTGCTTCCCTAGCTTATTTCCATCAAATGACGGAAGCGATTTTGGTACAGCGCCAGTTAGAGCAAATGAGAGATGCTGTAATCGCCGTCGTCCCGGGCGGCATCAGTTTCACCGAATCGACCTCAGATGCCCTGCCTGCCGGTACCGGTGGGCAAGCCCTTCCCGAGGGTATGAGGGTGTTCCCAGTCTTTGACGAAGGAAAAGCTCTCATGGGCTATGCAGTTCTGCACTCCACCAAGGGATTTGAAGGTCCGATTCGACTGATGGTCGGTATTGATCCCAATAGCCGAGTGATTACGGGATTGACAGTGCTGGAGCAATCAGAAACTCCGGGACTGGGAGCTCGAATTGCCGATGCTGGATTCCGCAATCAGTTTATCGGTAAATCCCTCGACGATCCCTTCGTAAGCGGAAACGATATCGATGGGATTACCGGTGCGACGGTCTCGACCGACGCAGTAATCAAGATTGTTCGAGAAGCCATCGCTAGCGTAGATACGGAGGCGAATTAGTATGCTTAAATTTTGGAGCGACCTATTGCGGGGACTGTGGAAGGAGAACCCCACCTTCCGCTTGCTGATTGGAATGTGCCCGACCTTGGCCATTACCACCAGCGCCACCAATGGGTTGGCGATGGGATTGGCCACGACTTTTGTGTTGATCTGCTCCTCAGCGATGATTTCTTTGCTGAAGAACGTGATTCCCAGTCAGGTGCGGATTCCCTGCTATACCGTTATTATCGCTACCTTCGTTACCGTTGTTGACATGGTTTTGGCAGCCAATGCTCCAGAGATCCATCAGGTCTTGGGACTATTTATTCCCTTGATCGTGGTTAACTGTATCATTCTCGGTCGGGCCGAAGCCTATGCCAACAAGGCTCCTGTGCACTTGGCCATCGCCGATGCCGCAGGAATGGGGATTGGATTTACCTGGGCCCTCACCTTCCTCGGTAGCATTCGAGAGATCTTGGGTATGGGTACCATCTTTGGAGTCTCTCTCTTTGGTTCCGGATTTACTCCCTGGCTCATCTTCCTGATGCCTCCCGGCGGATTCTTAACCCTGGGAATCTTGGTCGGAGGAATGAACCAGCTCACTGCCTACCTGGAGAAACGCCGCACCGCTGCGGTAAAGAGGCAGGCTGTATCTGGTACCACTGTAGCTCAGTAGGAGCGATTGTAAAGGAGGTTTAGCGGTGAGAGAACTTGCATTGTTGTTCGTCGGCTCCGTCCTGGTCAATAACTTTGTATTGTCTCGTTTCTTGGGCATTTGCCCCTTCCTTGGGGTTTCTAAGGATACGGACACGGCATTGGGTATGGGGATGGCTACCACCTTCGTAATGACCATGGCCAGTATCACTACCTGGTTAATTCAGCGGTTCATTCTCGATGCCTTTAATCTGCCCTTCTTGCAGAACGTGGTCTTTATCCTGGTGATTGCCGCCTTAGTCCAATTGGTAGAGATGTTCCTGCAGAAGACAAGTCCGGCCTTATATCAGGCTCTAGGAATCTTCCTGCCATTGATCACAACCAACTGCGCCATTTTGGGGCTGGCTATCTTGGTAGTGACCAATGGCTACAACCTAATCCAAACCGTTGTCTTTAGTCTGGGAGCGGGTGCAGGATTCACCTTGGCGATGCTGATTATGGCGGGAATTCGCTCGGAATTGCGCTTTGCCGATGTGCCTAAGGCTCTCGAGGGATCCGGGATTGCCCTGCTGATCGCCAGTATCATGTCCATGGCCTTTGCAGGCTTCTCGGGACTCATTGCCATGTAACTCGATAGAATATATTGAAGGGAAAATACGCGGACTCATAAGGAGGACCGATAATGAGCATAATTGCATCAATTATTACCACTGGGGTGCTCGGGGGCGCTTTGGGCCTAGGTCTAGCCTATGCTTCCAAGAAGTTTGCCGTCGAAACTGATCCCAGGGTAGAGCAGCTGGTAGAGGCTCTTCCGGGGGCCAACTGTGGTGGCTGTGGTCGAGCTGGTTGTCAGCAGTTCGCCGAAGCTCTGGCCAAGGGAGAAGCCGATGTAACGGGATGTCCGGTGGCCAGTGCAGAGCAGCGAGCCCAGCTAGCCAAGATTCTTGGAGTTGAAGCAAATGATGCTAACCGCATGATTGCCCAGGTACAGTGCCACGGTGGGAACCAGGAAGCCCTTACTCGGGCAGAATACAATGGTGTTCAAACCTGCCGTGCAGCTCAAGCTCTCGGCGGTGGCTTCAAGGGTTGTGAGTATGGTTGTCTGGGACTTGGCGATTGTGTTTTCTCCTGTCCCTTTGATGCGATCTACATGGGAGAAAACGGATTGCCGGTGGTGGACCCCGTGGCCTGCACCGGGTGCGGCAACTGTGTCAAGGCCTGTCCCCGCAGCATCATCGACTTGGTCAGTGACCAAAAACCCGTCCATGTCCGGTGTAAGTCTCTGGCCAAGGGTAAAGATGTGCGTGCCGTTTGTACCGTAGGATGCATCGGTTGCCGAGCCTGCAGTCGAGTTTGTCCCGCGGACGCCATTCCCGTCAACGACAATCTAGCCGCCGTGGATTATGACAAATGTATCGATTGCGGAGCCTGTGTCGAAAAGTGTCCCACCAAGGCCATCGAGTTTGAAGCCCGATTGGCTCACCTGAAGACCCAGGCTGCCAGCTAAGATTGGTCGGTTGAATAAAACCCGCCCGTTGACCGGGCGGGTTTTTGCTTCACAAAAAAAGCCCTGATACAGGGCTTTTTTCACAGAGACTAGAGAGTCCTTTGGAACCATTGGGCGGTTCTTTCCAGCACTTCCTCTTCCCAATCCCGCCGGTTGTAGGTATGATCCGCTCCCAGGAGAATGACCTTCTCCTTCTGGCCGGAAATAGCCTGCTCAAAGATGTCGGCATGGGATACGGGTACCGTCGGGTCTTCGCTGCCATGAACAATGAGTACCGGCCCGGCGAACTTAGCAATGGCCGCTGCGGGATCGTGTTTGCTGGCGTCCTCGTAGAATTCATAGTTGAGAACGTTGCCGCCAACGTCGGCATACCCCTGCTCCTTGGCCTTGGCCAGGGCCTCCTTGTTTTGGGCAAAGAGGGCAAAGTCAGCAACAGCAGACCACAGGGCCACTGACTTGACCCGGTCATCCCGTCCCGCTACACAAGCTGCCACCGCCCCTCCCATGCTCAGCCCCAAGACCCCGAGACGCTGGCTGTCCACTGCTTCTAATTCCGTCAGATAGTCCAGGATCTTGATCCCATCGGAAATTTCACCACTGACGGTCATATCGGCAAAATCGCCCTCACTGTCTCCCGAGCCCCGAAAATCAAAGCGCACCGCCGCAATACCTAGAGCATTAAGCCTGCGGGCCATTTTCACAAAGATCCGATGGGGCTCCACCTTGGTCCCGGTAAACCCATGGTACAAAGCCACAGCCGGGAAGGGACCCTCCCCTTCCGGCAGGTGAAGCATGCCCACCATCTGCTGGCCCAAATTCTTTATCACAACTGGTTTCTCCATGCAACCATCCCCCTCCATTAGTCTTTCAGACAACACCGCTTGTATTTAGCCCCGCTGCCGCAGGGACAAGGATCATTTCTGCCTACATCCCATATTTGTTTATGGACAGTCAATAGATCCTCCTGCATCTGTTCCGGGCGCTTACGGGCGTGAATCGCCTGGGCCAAGGTCCGCATATAGGGATCTACATAGTGAAAGAACCGTTTATAACCCTCACAGAGGTAATTCAGTCCCTGCTCTCCCGTGGGAGTAACGGCAAATCGATCCTTGGGGCAGGCCCCATTACACATGAATCTAACATCACAGTCCCGACAGTACTGGGGCAGGGCCTCAGATTTGTCGGTACCGAAGCGACGCTGAAACTCTGACTCCACCAGCTGCGCCATCGGTGTCTCCAGTATGTTACCCAGTTTGTACTCCGGAAAGACAAAGTGGTCACAGGAGTATAGATTACCGTTGTGTTCCATCGCCATCGCTCGCCCACAGGTCTCAGTAAAGACACACAGGCGAGGCCCAAAGCCAGCCCAGACCGAGGCACACTCTTCAAAGGTTTGAATGAATATCTTCCCTACACCATCCTGCAGCCAGCGATTAAACACACCGATGAGGAAACTTCCCCACTGTCTCGGTTCTACACTGCGCTGGGTCACCTGACCGCCACCCAAATGTTCGACTATGGGAATAAACTGAACAAACTCTACCCCCTCGTCCCGGAAAAAATTATAGACCCTTTCCGGATGCTGGGAGTTAACGTTGTTGACGGAGCAGAGAACATTAAAGTCGACCCTCTGTTCCTGTAATAAGTGCATACTTCGAAGCACACGGCTGTGAGTGGGGTTTCCGCCCTTGTCCCTGCGGTAGATATCGTGTAGCTCTGCCGGGCCGTCAACGCTTAAGCCTACGAGAAAGTTGTGTTCCCGAAAGAGGCGACACCATTCCTCGTCCAACAAAATGCCGTTGGTCTGGAAGGCATTTTCTACCTGCCATCCCGCGGGTAAGTAGCGGGCCTGCAGTTCCAGGACCCGTTGGAAAAACTCGATTCCCAATAAAGTTGGCTCTCCCCCCTGCCACGCAAAGGGAACAACGGGCCCCGGCTGGCTGGTAATATACTGTTTGACGTATTCCGCCAACACCCCATCGGTCATCTGGAAATCCTCTACCTGGGGAAACAACGCCTCCTTTCCCAGGTAAAAACAATATTCGCAGGCCAAATTACATACCGGCCCTATTGGCTTGACCATGATATGAAACGGTTGGTTCAGCTGCAATCTGTCATCCCTTTCCCAAGGCCACCGGCCAAGATCTCTAGTGGATTAATTCCCCTTAGTGATCTTGGCTCCCTGCTCCGTAATGGCATAGGCTAATTCCAGGGATTTCAGCGCCTCGGCACCGGAGACTTGGCAAGGACCTCCCGCTATGACCTGGAGAAACTCCTCCAGCTGATACTCCAGGGGCCATCCTGATTCTACCACCAATTCCTCCCAGGATTCTCCGTCCCGGGTAACGGTAACCCTGGGATCCAAGAGATCCACTTTCATCGTAATGGAACCCTGGGAGACCTTTAACTGACGCACCCGTCGATAGGCGATGCGGGCAGCGGTAACGGAGGCGACGGCACCGGGCCACTGCAGCCGAGCAATACACAAGTCTTCTTCTTTGCTTTCATCGAGGGTGAGGGTTTCCACCCACGGGATGGCCGGTTGCTCCGGCAGGATGCTGAGGATTAGGTCCAGGTCATGAATCATCATATCCAGAATGACTCCCACGCCCAGATCCCTTTGGGGAGGAGGACTTAAACGAAGGGCCTCGATCCGATCCGGTGGCCCCGATACCTGATCCTGCCACCAGCGACGGGCGGCTCTCCAGGCAGGGTTAAACCGTTCAACATGCCCTACCTGCAAGGGGGTATCATGCTCCTGGGCCAGCTCCACTAACTCCCGAGCAGACTCTAGTGTATCTGCGATGGGCTTTTCCACCAATACAGGGATGCGATGACGCAAAAACCACCCGGCTACTTCACTATGAAGTTCCGTAGGCACCGCCACTATTACCCCATCGATCTTCCCTACCAGTTCCCGGTAATCGAGGACAACGGGAATCCCCCATTTAGTCATCATATATTCCATCCGTCGTCGACCCACGGTACATCCCAGGACATCTATATCGGTGCGGTCCTCGACACAGGTCTTGACATGCTTTTCTCCCATACTCCCCAATCCAACAATGCCAATCCTCGGTCTGGTCAACGTTATCTCCTCCCACAAAGTTGGTTTAATTGGCTACCTCGACTACAACTCAAGCTATCTGCGGTTTCCAAGGAGGAACTGCATTCAGTTAAGGAAACTTTGAACTGAGATAATCTCCTCACTTCCCGATACAATTCTGTTTACTCTGTATCTATCTTCTCTGGCTTTCTATTTTTTCCTGGAAACTGGTCCTTCAGCCTTGGCAGGAACTGCAGTAGCCCATCAAGAAGGGATCGACGACAGAATGAACCTGTCGACACTGGGGTAGGGATAGGATTGATCACCCTACTTAAAGGTGGATTTACCGATGCTAAATTCGAATCTAAGACAGGTTGCTCTCATCGATGGCTATCTTGATGAGCCCTCATGCTTGGGAGTACCGCCATATATTTCACCACAAATCCGCTACGTCTACGGGGCCCTGCTGGATGCCGGATTGACACCGGACCAGATTCTCTACCGAACCATCGACCAGGTACGAAGCAACTGGGAGCTGGCCGCGGAGATTCTCGGGAGGATGGATGAAGTAATCATTATCGCTGGGGCCACGGTACCGGGGCGTTATCTGGGGGGCAGACCAATTTCTTCCCGGGAGATAGGCCAGATTAGGGAGCTGACCACCTCAGGCCCACTGATCTTAGGTGGACCCATAGTGCTTACCGGCGAAGATCTGCCTTCAGCGGACATAGTGTGTGACGAAATTGCCGCGACCTCGATTTTCGCCCACTTTACCGGCGGCAGTGTCCCTATAGACACCGATGGGAACCAGTGGGCTTCCGCCATTAATCGCTGGGCAGTGCTGGGTGCTGCCTTAACCACCAAACACCCTAACTACCCCTATGTGGTTTGTGAACTGGAAACCTATCGGGGATGTCCCCGGGCCCATAACTGTGCCTTTTGTACTGAAGCCAGGAAAAGAGTTCACTACACCCGTCCCGTTACCGATATTGTAGCCGAGGTAGCGGAGCTCTACCGCTTGGGCAACCGCTACTTCCGACTAGGATGCCAAACGGATCTGTTCTTGTATAACGCCCATCGCAGGGGCAAGGAACTCTTGATCAATGCCAGTGCTATCGAGGAGTTGTATCAAGGGGTGCGAGAAGCTGCTCCCGAACTGAAGCTGTTGCACATGGACAATGCCAACCCAGCAACGCTGATGCGGCAACCCGATGTAGCGGCTAAGGCCATCTCCACCATCGCCGCCTACAACACCGCTGGAGACGTAGCTGCCTTTGGCTTGGAATCCGCGGATCCCAAGGTTCTGGCGGCTAATTTGGTAGAAACCTCACCGGAGGAAACCTTCGAGGCAGTGCGATTAATGAATGAATTTGGAGGATGGCGAGAAGGAGGCATCCCCAAACTACTACCGGGGATTAATCTGATTCACGGACTGCTGGGGGAGACCAAGGAAACGATGGAGCTCAATTACCAGTGGCTCCTGCGACTGCTGGATTCCGGCCTGATGGTCCGACGTATTAACATTCGCCAGGTGTTGCCCCATGGCAACTACCGGGGGAGCAAGGTTCCCCAACATCGCTTTCAAGCCTACAAGGACAAAATCAACAAGGAGATTAACCGCCCGATGCTCCAACGGGTATTTCCCTGGGGCACAGTCCTGGAGGGCGTCATTATTGAGGAAGTTCGGGGCAAGGTCAGCTTCGGTCGACAACTGGGCAGCTATCCCATCTTGGTAGGAGTTCCCGGAGAATATGCCCTGGGGGAGATCCTCACGGTGCGGGTAATTGATCACGGATATCGCTCCATCACCGCATTACCTACCCCCTTCAACATCAATCGGGCCAGTGTGGCGCAACTCGAGGCCCTGCCGGGAATGGGCCGGAAGCGGGCTACCCAGGTATTTTTGGCCCAGCCCATCGCCGGTCCCGCGGAATTGGAGGCCATTTTGGGCCGAGACTTCGATTGGGGACCACTGCTTCCCTGGATTACCTTTGAGTAACAAATATGCCAAAGGGCACCGCTGTTGCGGTGCCCTTTTCTTTCATCCTTGGACTATTGGTTTTCCCTCTGAGATCCCTTAGGCCTGGAGACACTCCTTCACCTTAGCGGCGATACCCTTGGCGTCAATTCCAAAGGCCGCAGCCACCTCTTCAGCAGGGCCGCTTTCGCCAAAGCGATCGATGGAGAGAATCCTATCACCGGGACGGGCCAATTGAGCCCAGCCCGAACCCACTCCTGCTTCCACCATCAAACGCGGGGCACTTCCCAACACCGCGTCTTGATACTCTTGGGGCTGCGCCAGGAACAACTCCCGACAGGGCATCGATACCACCCGAACGGACTTGCCCTGATCCGGCAAAGAGGCTAGTCCCTCTAGGGTCAGTGTCACTTCACTACCCGTGGCCACCACTACGAGCGCAGGGTCACCCTCGGCTTCCTTGGCGATATATCCGCCCTTGGCCACCAACTCATCGATATCCTCACCCTCGGGTTTGGGAAATACCGGGACGTTCTGGCGAGTTAGAGCCAATACCGATGGACCCTTGGTGCTGCGCAGGCTGGCCAGCCAGGCTGCCCTGGTCTCCTGGGCATCGGCAGGTCGAAATACCGTCACATTGGGGATAATCCGCAGGGATTCTGTGTGCTCGATGGCCTGATGGGTCGGTCCGTCCTCGCCCAGCCAGATGGAATCATGGGTCAGAACATAGACTACCGGTTGGTTCATCAAGCCCGACAGTCTAATGGCTGGCCGCATGTAATCGGAGAAGACCAGGAAGGTGGCGCCAAAGACCCGCAATCCCCCGTACAGACTCATTCCATTGAGGATAGCACCCATCCCATGTTCCCTAACTCCAAAGTGCAGGTTTCTCCCGGAAAAATCACCAGGAGCAACGGAGCCCTTCCCCTCGAGGTAAGTCTTGGTGGAGGGGGCCAAGTCCGCGGAACCTCCTACTAGGTAAGGTAGGGCATCGGCCAGCTTCTGAAGTACCTCACCGCTGGCAGACCGGGTGGCGATACTCTGGCCCACTTCAAACCGCGGCAGCACCTCAGCAATATCCTCGGGCAGAGCCCAGTTCTGGGCGGCGTCCCACTGCTGTCGCAGCTCAGGGAACTCCTGGGACCATTGGGCAAAGAGGCTTTCCCATTCCTGCCGGCGATTGATCTGTTTCTCCCGCACCTGAGCAAAATAATCGTAGACCTCTTGGGGAACGTAGAATTCCTCTTGAGGTAGTCCCAGCTTTTCCTTCAGAGCCTTGACACCCTCCGGGCCCAAAGGAGCACCGTGGGACTCTTCACTATTTTCCTTGGGGCTGCCGTATCCGATTCTGGTCCGGGCAATAATCAAGCTGGGGCGTTCCTTTTCCGCCTGAGCTGCCTCAATGGCCTCACGAATCTCCGTAAAGTCATGGCCGTTGATCCTTTGTACATGCCAACCATAGGCTTCATACCTCATCCCCACATCTTCACCGAAGGCCAAATCGGTGCCGCCTTCGATGGAGATTTGGTTAGAGTCATAGAGGACTATCAGCTTACCCAGGCCCAGATGTCCCGCTAGAGACGAAGCCTCTTGAGCAACGCCCTCCATCAAGTCACCGTCGCCGCACAGGGCATAGGTGTAATGATCGACAATTTCATACCCCGGACGATTATACCGATGGGCTAAAATCCTTTCCGCCAAAGCCATTCCTACGGCGTTGCCGATTCCCTGACCCAAGGGGCCGGTGGTTGTCTCCACCCCAGGAGTAATGCCATATTCCGGGTGGCCGGGAGTCCTTGACCCCAACTGGCGAAAACGCTTCAGCTCCTCCATGGGCAAATCATAGCCCGCCAGATGGAGGAAAGAATAAATGAACATGGAGCCATGTCCTGCGGACAAAACAAATCGATCTCGATTGGGCCACTCCGGTTGCGTCGGATCGTAATTCATCACTTCTCCAAAGAGAACCGCCCCGATATCAGCGGTTCCTAAGGGCATCCCCGGATGGCCAGAATTAGCCCTTTCAACACCATCGGCCGACAAGCCCCTGACAGTGTTTGCAATAGTCTTAAGCAAAGTGCTGTGACCTCCTTATCAGCGTCGGTATTCGACCTACTTACTCTTCTAACATCTTGATTGGCCCTTGCCTCTACCAGATCCTCCCGAATTTCCTCCTTGACGGAAAGAAGGGAGCTAATTTATAGATATTGTCCCAATAACCGATAATACCCCATTCTCTCCCTGTGGTTGTTGATGGCTCTGATCCGATCCGATGTGGCCGGGTGGGTACGGCTGTACACCTCTCGTCCATTAAACTTTAGCTCCAGGGCCAAGAGTTTCTCCAACATACTAGCCATAGCGTCGGGATCGTAACCGGCTTTGATCAGATACCGAAATCCCGTGGCGTCAGCATCATACTCCTGACTCTTACTGTACCCTTCGGCAATAAACTGTTCAAAGAAGTTCACTAGATCCACGGAGCCCTGAGCGTCACCGGTGGCCACCGTGAGAAACACTGTGGCCAGCACCGTCACCAACTGGCGACGGTAGTTATCCACAGCATGCATATGGGTAATGTGTGCCGTTTCATGGGCAATTACCGCTGCCAATTCCGATTCCGTTTCCATCAAGTTCAATAGGGGCCGAGTGATATAGATATAACCGCCGGGCAATGCCAATGCGTTGTACTCCTTGGTCTCCAGAATACCCAGGGTAAAGGATAGCGTTGGCCGCTCGGAATTGGCGAAAATCGGTGCCGCCACCCCCTTGATCCTTTCCACCTCAGGCCCGTGGTAAGTGACTTTGTAGCGATTTTCGATATACTCCCGAGCTCCCTTGGCTAAGGTGGCCTCATCCCGTTCTGCAGGACTTGGCTTCTGCTGCGGTTGCGGCCCTTCACCCAGCCAGGCTGCCAGGGTCTCTCCAATGGCCCGGACCGATCGACGTCCATCCCGCCCCGTGGAGCTAATTTGGGTAAAGGGAATATCCTGGACTTCCTCCCGGTCCCGGTTATATACCTGCACCCGATGCTTCAGCTCATCGCTGATCCAAACCAGGTTTTTGGTTTTCAAAGCATCACAGACTAGCCCCAGCTCCTGTAGGGTCAAATAGTCCACTACCGTCCTCAGATCCTGAATCCCCAGTAAAGCTTTAGCCTCCCGGGCCACCTCAGCTTGGCTCAAGTAGGTGAAATTCCAGGGATGATCCAGGTCGGTGTCCCACAAAGAGGGCAGCAAAACAATGAAATCTACCATGGCGCCGGAGCGGGCCCGGCGAGGCTGCCCGGAAACTGTTAGGGTAATTTGCTGAGGATCTGGAGCTAAAGCCACGGGGATGATCTCTGGCTGCCTTCCCGGCTGGATCACGATAGCCTCGGTGGCGTCACTGCGAACCTGAGTGAGGGAAAAGCGTCCAGAAGAATTGCTGGTTCCCGCCACGTCGCCGATGAAAATCGCGGCATTGGCCATCGGGACGCCCGTAGAATCCACTACCATCCCAGCTACAGTAGTATACACAGGCCCCCGACTGCATCCCGTCAAAAGGATCCCCGCCAGGAAAAGGACCCAGGCTACAACCACCCAGCGTAATCTTTTGCCCACCATCAGAACCCTCTCCCCACATTTGCCGAAGATACTATGGGGAATATTAGCCTTCCTTCCCGCCACTTCCTGCGCTGGGGGCAATTACTTGGAGCCGGCAGATTCTCCCTCTTTGCGAAGAATGGCGATGAGCAGTAACACCGCCGGGAGCACTATCTGCAGATAGGCCCCAGCGATGCTCAGCCACTCGGCCAGTTGATCCCCGTCCTCAAAGGTTGTTGGTATCGTAGCCAGCAGGTACACCAGCGGCAGCAGAGGAAAGACATAGACCTGATGACCTTGTGTCTTGGTCCAGTAGCTAAGGCCAGCCGCGGCCAGCCACAGGGTAAGGGCAATGGTAACAAAGGCCTGGGCAATCCAAGTAGCCATATAGACAGAACTTAGTCTCTCTAGGAACAGCAAGGGCAATTCCACCGACTGAATCGCCATCAATGCTGGAATTCTCAGGCTCACTAGAAGAGGGATATCGAAGATCAGCTGGGCTGAAACCGAAGTCATCCACAGGAAGCCGATCACGCTGACCAGGGCAAGACTGCCTGCCCGCCAGGATTTATCGGGACTGGTGAGAAAGGGAAAAAGCACAAAGAAGGCAGACAACTGCTCCACTTGCCCCAGCGCCAGTACGCCCCCCCTTGAGCACCTTCCCCACCCCTTGGGTGAGAACCGGCCAGAGTCGGCTGAAATCCGCCTCAACTAAGGTGAGCACGGTTAAGAAGACTTCGATAGGTATAGTAAGAAGCACGATAATAATCGCCGCTCGACAAAGGGGCTCAAGACCCATCCGCGCTAGGTAAGCCGTCGCCAGAAGCATTGCAATCAGGACCACTTCCCGGGGCGTCAGGAGGACTAAAGACATCAGTATGGAATCGGAAAACTCCCGCACCATTCTCGCCGCGCATAGAATCCAAAATAAAACCAAAGTTAAGGAAAGGATGTGTCCACCGATCTTCCCCACCAGGCGCGGAGCATACTCAAATACCGTTTCTCGGGGAAATCTCCTTCCTAACCAGCAGAAAACCGCCAGGGAGATCAGAGAAGTAACCAGCAATAGCGGTGGGAGCAGCCACAAATCCCTACCGAATTTGGCAGCCAGAACCCGAGGCAATTTGAGGACGCCTACCTCAATCATCCCCGCTGCCAAGAGAAAGGCTAGGCCCAGCCCCCCGATTCGATCCCGGTCTGCAAGCACTACCACCCCTCCTCCCCTGGGTCTGGAGATACCAAGACCCATGCACCTAACTGGAAATCAGGAGCCAGATTCCTAAGATCAATCCCCCAACAACGTAGGCAATACCCAACACCGTACTAATCTTCGCATCCTTGTGCTTCTGCTTCTTCTTGAGGTCGGTCCGATCCAGAAGTAGGATCGCCAGCCCGATGAACACCACAAAGCCCGCCAGGGGCAGATTGACGAACTCCACCGACCACTGATAAAGATCCTGAGCAATTCCCTTACCACCGGTTTGTGCCAAGAACACCGTTACCATCACCCTCCCTGAGCCTTACCCTGTCCCCGCACCGCTGCCACCAGTAACAGCAGAGGGGGCAGCAGCATCTGCAGATAGAACCCGACGATGGTGAGAAAGTCCGCAAACACAGCCTGGGCTTCCATTGTCAGCGGTAAGAAGGCGATGACGAAAATCACCGGGAGCAGGGGAAAAACATATACTTGGTGAGTGTCACTGCCGGTCCACAGCTTTAGACCCGTTGCCGCTAACCACAGGGTGAAGGCAATGGTGATAAAGGCCCGAGCAATCCAAGCGGCGATGAAAACGGAGCTCAGCCTTTCTAGAAACATCACCGGAAGCTCCACCGACTGAATGGCCGGCAGGATAGGAATTCGCAATTCGGCCAGGTGAGGTATGCTGAACACCGTCTGTGTGCCAGTCACCACCAGCCAATCAGCGACCAGCATGGTTCCTAGGGCTAGACTTCCCGCTGGTAAAGTTTTCCGGGGATGAGTAAGAAAGGGGACGAGGACAAATAGGGCACTGAGTTGTTCTGCGCTTCCTGAAGTCAAGAAGCCCTCCTTGAGCACCGGCCAAATTCCTTTGGTCAAGATGGGCCACAGGTTGCCGAAATTGGCATTGACCAAAATCACCAAGGACATTAGCACAATGAGGGGAGTAGTGAAAAGCACGATCACAAAGGCGCCTCGGGTCAAGGGCTCGAGCCCCATGCGGGCTAAATATGCCGCCGCCAACAAAAGGGTAGCACAGACAATCTCTGCGGGAGTAAATTCCACCAGGGATAGCCGCATCGTATCGGAGAAATCCCGGAGCATTCTTCCTACCAGAAGGAGCCAGTAGAGGTTCAGTACCAGGGCTAGTAATTGGGCAGGAATCCGGCCAATCAGGCGAGGACTGTATTCAAACACCGACTCCTCAGGAAACCTTCGGCCCAACCAATAAAAGAAGGCGAGGGAAATGAAGCAGGCCACCACAAGTACCGGAGGTACCAGCCAACTATCTCTTCCCACCGACGCGGCCAACTGACTGGGAAGTTTTAAGGTACCAGCCTCAACAAGCCCGGCTGCCAAGAGGAAGGCTAACCCCAAGCCACCAATACGATCGTTGTCTTCTACCATACCGGACTTGCCACCTCGCCTTACCTAATTCAAGCTACAATACTCCACTGGATAGGATAGTTACGACGGAATTCACCTCCACGTTGACGTGGGGGTAAATCTCTTCCCACTGGGATCGATACTTCGTCTCCCATAGGTGGTAGTTGGCCCGCTCCACCGCCCGCCCGAACTCACAGGCATCGACCTTAAACTCCTGAAGTTTATCAATCCCGGCCTTAACGCGACGGGAAACCTCTGCCGCCAAGGCCCTTTCCGCCCATTCCAACTGTTCCTTGCTCAAAGCCAAATAACCGGTCTCCTGGGTAATCCCGCCCCGCAAATCGACAAGGATCTGGAAGGAGACCTCCTCCTCGGTCACGATGGGCACAATCTTGGACTTGGCGTTGCGATAGTAGTAGGCCAACTCCTCGCTGGGATAGTCGGGAATGGGAACACCGATGGTACCCTGGCGAGCCAAGCCTTTGGCTAAACAGAAACCCTGGGTTTCCACTTCCCCGAGCCAACCGACTAACTTCCAGTCGCGAATTACCGCCGATCCACCCACTGTCGCATCATCTTTACCGGCAGTTACCCTACTGACCACCGCGTCGCCGGAGACCATCAGCTGATTGGTCAGCTCCAGCAAGTTAGAATCCACCCCAAAGGAATGGTTGGGAGCATTCTGCAGTAACTTGAACAGATACCGGGAGGTCAAGGGATCCATTTGTGGCTCAATGTCTAAAACTTTCTTAGCCTCACCTTTACTGATCATGAAACGCATCCTGGGGTTAATGCGAAGGTTGCGAAGGAAGTAGTCGATAATCGGTTTGATTCCATGACGGGCTACTTCCTCGCCGATAATCAGGACCCGCTGGTGACCGAAGAACAGGGGGCGATACACCCGCTCCGACAGTGCCGTCACCGCTCGCTGCATACTAGCGGCTACCACACTGGCCAACCGGCGGGGCTTTGAGCCTCCGCCGGCAGCGGTCCCACTTTGCCCGCTGCTCAAAGCCCTCAAATTTGGAAGTTCTACGGTGATCAGATATTCGACGGGAACCAAGGAGACGGTGCCCTCCCTTTCCCCGGGACTGACGGCAATATCCGGCGCATCAATATTGGGGTTAACCTTCTTCACCGGCGCCTCTTCGATATCCTTAGATTTTGTCTCCTTGGGAAAATCCACGGCAACCCCTAAAGCAAAGGCAAGTTCCTCGATCTCCGTTCGATCCCAACAACCGGACATGCTAAATAAACAGCTAAATACCAGCAACAGACCAACGGCTTTTCTTATACCTTTTAACCCCATTCACTTCCGCCTCGCTTGGTAGGATCATCCCTGACTTTATCCATGGTTGTGGTGTCCACTGGTCTTAGATAGCTGGCCCGACGCCGAAGGGTAAACAGGGGAAGCCGCACGATAGTATCCCGCAGAGCCGAGAGGCTCAAAGGTGCAAAGGGTGACATGTAGCTGACACCAAAGGTTTTCAGCCCCGATAGATGACTGAGAACCACCAGTAATCCCAACATGAAGCCGTACAACCCGAGGACGGTCGTACAGATCATCAGCCAGAACCGATTCAAGCGAGAGGCGATGGAGGCTCCATAGTTGGGAATGGCGAAGCTGGCGATAGCAGTGGTGGCCACCACTACCACCATCGCCGGACTAACTAGTCCCGCTCGAACCGCAGCCTCTCCTACCACCAAACCACCGACAATACCTACCGTCTGACCCATAGGCGCGGGAAGGCGAATTCCCGCCTCCCGTAATAGTTCAAGGGCTAACTCCATGATGAAGGCCTCCACAAAGGAAGGAAAGGGCACCCCTTGTCTCGCCGCACCTATGGTCAGGGCCAGCTCTGTGGGCAGCATTTCCGGATGGTAAGAGGTTAGAGCGATATAAAAGGACGGCAGCGTCAAGGAGATCAGGGTTGCCACGAACCGGAGAAAACGGACCGTTGAGGCCACCATCCACCGCTGGTAAATATCCTCAGGACTGTGCATGAGATTATTTAACGTAGAAGGAATCTCCAAAACCATGGGACTACCATCGGTCAGAAGCACCACCTTTCCCTGGGCAATGGCCGCCACTATCATGTCAGGACGCTCCGTGGCCTCGCACTGGGGAAAGGGGGACAGCCAGTTGTCCTCAATAAACTGCTCGATATACCCGCTTTCCAAGATGACGTCGATATCAATACCGTTGATCCGCTTAACTACCTCCTCGACAAGACCGGGATTAACCACCCCTTCTAGATACATCAAGGCAATCTTAGTCTTGCTGCGCCGCCCCACTTCCATCGTCTTCAACTTGAGGTCCGGCGTTTTAAGCCGCTTTCTAATCAGGCCGATGTTTGTCTCTATGCTCTCGGTGAAAGCCTTCCGGGAACCCCGAATAATGGTTTCCGCAGAGGGCTCGGTGACATTTCGGCTGGGAGGTTGGCGAACGTCCGCGGCAACGGCTTGGCTAATCCCATCGACGAGGATTACACACTTGCCAGTAAGTACTGCCATGGCTAGAGTTTCAAAATCTTTGACGTCGGCGAGATCGCCGATGGAAACTCCCATACCCTTGATGCGCGTTAAAGTGGCTCCAGGGGAATAGTAGGCGGTTTCCCCCAACTCGCGGCTGTCTTCCCCCAGGGGCCACAGGATACTCTGGGCGATTGACTTGGAGTCCACGATGGAAGCAACGTAACAGACAGCCACCCGAATCTGCCGCTCGCCAACAGTGGTTTTCCGGACGACAAGATCCGACCAATCACTGAATTCAGTCTTCACCCGTTGTAGGTTATCGTCGAGACGACGGGATAGGGGACCGGCTTCCGTCAGCTTCTCTCGGTAATGCCCAAAGAACTCCCTGATCTCCGGCTTCCGCTCCTCCTGAGCCGAGTCGGAGTCCCGGCGCTTTCCGGCCCTCCTCTGGGAGCCCGGTGGTTTCGGAGCCTGCTTGCCAAAACCGGGCCATCGCCAACTCACAATAACCACATCCTTCACCCATGGCACAATTCATTGTTACGTTGCTCCCTTTTGTTCCTGAATATGCAGGACAATCCCAAGCAAGGGAAAAATGAAACCCCTGCCAGTTAGCGGCAAGGGCTATGAATCAGTCCCATTAATGAAGGGTATAACCTTTTCGAGAATGGCCTTCTGATTGGGATAGTAGTGCCATTCGGGAGGCCGGGCCTCCCCCGGTAGGGTCATGAACTTCACCTGGGGCCGGACAGTGAGAAAGTACTCCCCCAAAATCACGATGTCCCGCAGCGACAGATCGGTCTTCACCGCTCCCACCCCCACCTTCAGCACTTCATAGTAGGCACTGGGCGACAGCGATAGCGCCTTTTGTCGAACGGCATCGAGCAATTGCTTCTGGCGCTGCATCCGTCCCAAATCCCCGAGGGGGTCTTTATAGCGATGACGAACAAATTGAAAGGCCTCCTTACCCGTTAAGTTGTGAACCCCCTTGGACAACCAGACGCTTCCCTTGGGGGTGACCAACTCCTCCATCACCTCAATTGTCACCCCACCCATGGCATCGATGATGGCCTGGAGACCTTCATAGGAGACCATAACAGTCTTATCAAAGCGATGGGGAACCAAACGAAATAACATCTCCTGCGCATACTTGTGGCCCCCTGCAAATAACGGCCAGTTAATCTTCTGCCAACCCAGTTCTGTCAGGACCAGGGAATCCCGAGGCACCTGAACCACTCGAACGGTATCTTGGCTGATGTCAACTTTGATCAACAAAATGGCATCGGCTCTGGCCCTTACATCCTTTAATTTTGTTTGGGCAAAGGGGAGTTTTCCCTCCCATTGGCCGGGATCGGGATCGATGCCATAGGCAACAATGTTCCATTCGGTGTGGCTTCCGGTAGCAGGCTGCAAATGCCTGGCCAAGGAGATGGAAAGCAGAATCAAGGTGACAAACAAAGCCACCCAGACCCACAGCCTCAACCGCCGCAAATTGATCACGCCAAATAGATAGGGCCGAAAGCAGCGCACACCTCTCTCACCTACCTCGGGTTCTAAGTGCTATCAAGTATATATACGCTGGGAATTAGCCCCTAATACCCTGGGAGGAAATTTCCCCCTGGAAGCTGCCCCGGCAAGGAGTTAGGGAATTAATGTCTAACTTGTATACAAGCAGGTCTTCAGCGGTGCAAAACCCGCATATTATCAATGGGGGCTGAGCGGGTGAAAGAGGGTGAGGAGCATTGAAGAAAGCCGGCACCGAAGGCACAACGGAGAATCGTTCCGACGCCATCTACCGAGAACTAAAGGAAGAAATTCTATTGGGGGTAATCCCTCCCAGCACTGTGTTAAGTCAAAACGATTTAGCCCGCCGCTATAACGTCAGTCGCTCGCCGGTCCGGGACGCACTGAAGCGCTTGGAGCAGGAACAGCTAATTCAGCTGGTTCCCAAGGTAGGCGCTCTGGTTAAGCCCGACGACTATACCGATGCCATTGAAGTAACAGAGATCCGCCGGGTCCTGGAGGGGTATGTGGCCAAGAAGCTGGCCCATCAGGCTACCTATGAAGATGTCAGCCGCCTGCGACAACACCTGGAGGAAGTGGGCAAGGCCGTTGAAACGGGAGACATCCGCAGGTTCTACGATTTGGAGCGGGAGTTCCATCGTAAACTGGTGGAGACCACCGGGAATAAGCGACTGGTGCACATGATATCTACTGCCGTTGACCCCCTTTGCAGCCGGGCTTATCTGAATTACGTCATGCACTCCCCGGAAGCCGCCAAAGTCATGCATCGGGAGCATCTCGATATCCTTCAAGCCATCGAAGACGGTGATGGCGACCGGGCGCAGGCGATCATGCGTAAACATATTGAGAGAATGCACGCTGCCATGATGCAAATGGCTGGATACCAGCACCAATTGAACACCGAAATCTACTAGGATTGTCAACCCAAAGCAAATTTCTTTGAATTTGAGGTGAAGAATATGAAAGCGCTGAGAAAGACTACTGCCGGGCCCGGTCTGGAACTGGTCGAAGTGCCAATTCCAGAAATTCGCGATGATCAAGTCCTGGTGAAAATTGAGGTCGCTTCTATCTGTGGGACCGACCTCCACATTTACAACTGGGATCAATGGTCCCAGAACCGCATCAAGCCCCCGGTAACCATCGGTCATGAATTTGCCGGACGAATCGTCCAGTTGGGAAGTAATGTCAAGGGGCTGGAGCTGGGGCAATTGGTGACCGCGGAGGGCCACTTCGTTTGCAACACCTGCTATTACTGTCGGACGGGACAGGGACACATCTGCGACGATGTCAAAATCCTTGGCGTTGATACCGATGGGATTTTCGCCGAGTACGCGGCCATCGACGCCAGCAACGTCTGGGTTTTACCGGAGGGCAGCGACCCGGCCATCGGAGCGATCCACGATCCCTTGGGCAATGCCTTCCACGCAGCTTCTCCCCACAAGTTGACGGGGCAGAACGTTTTGATAACAGGGTGCGGTCCCATTGGGCTCTTCACCGTCGCGGTGGCCAAACAAGCAGGCGCCAAGCAGATCTTTGCCACGGACATTAATCCCTATCGCCTGAACCTTGCCAAAGAGGCAGGTGCCGATTGGGTAATTAACCCCCTAGAGGACAACGTCGAAGAGTTTGTAAAGGACCACACTGGTCTCGGAGCCGATGCCTTGATTGAAATGTCGGGTTCTACGGCAGCTTTGGCCAGTGGAATTGCCGCCTTGCGCAAGGGTGCAACGGCTTCCCTGTTGGGCATCTTCTCCCGACCGGTGGAACTGAATCTTGACGAAATCATCTTTAACCAGATTACCATCACCGGAATCAACGGCCGGCGCATGTATGACACCTGGTATGATATGGAAGCAGCTTTGGCAGCGGGATTGGATGTCTCCAGCATCATCACCCACCGCTTTACCTTCGATGAAGTCGACAAGGCTATGGAGCTGATGAATTCCGGCGCCACCGGCAAAGTATTGCTGTACCCCGACGGTGACAAGCTGAAGGATGCCTAGGCTGATACCTCGAAACCAGGAGCTGACAGGGCCAACTGTGGCTAAGAATCACTAAGGATGGGAGAGAAGTACATGCTGAGTCAACCATTGTCCTTTATCAAGGATGAATTAGAGCGACTTCGGAGCGAAAATCTGTACAATACAATCCAGACTTTGGACAGTCCCCAAGGAGCATGGGTAACGGTAAATGGAACCAAAATGCTCAACTTTTGCTCCAATAACTACCTGGGGTTAGCGGCGGATCGCCGGCTGCGTATGGCCGCTAAGGAAGCCATCGACCGCTACGGCGTCGGTCCCGGTGCGGTGCGTAGTATCGCCGGTACCATGGAGCTCCACAAAGAGCTGGAGAGGGAGCTGGCCAAATTCAAGAAGGTTCCGGCAGTCCTGTCCTTCCAATCGGGCTTTGCCGCTAATCTAGCAGTAATCCCCGCCTTGGTCGGTAAGGGCGATACTATCTACAGTGATAGCCTCAACCACGCCAGTATCATCGATGGTTGTCGCCTCAGCCGGGCAACGATTAAGGTTTACGAGCACGCCGATATGGCCAGTCTCGAGGAAAGGCTGCAGGAACCCGTTGAGGGAAGACGGTTAATTATCACCGACGGCGTCTTCAGCATGGATGGCGACATTGCTCCCCTACCGGAGATCGTTGAACTGGCCAAGAAATATGGAGCCATCACCGTGGTAGACGATGCCCATGGGGAGGGTGTATTGGGTTCCAATGGTCGAGGTATCGTCGATCACTTCAATCTTCACGGGCAAGTTGATGTCGAAGTAGGAACCCTATCCAAGGCCATGGGAGTTGTCGGCGGCTTTGTAGCGGGATCGGAGGAATTGATCGAGTATCTGGCCCAGAAGGCTCGCCCCTTCCTCTTTAGCTCAGCAGTGACCCCCGCCGATGTCGCGGCCTGTGTCGCTGCCGTGAGAACCTTGTCGGAAAGCGACGAACTGGTGACAAAACTGTGGGATAACGGCCGTTACTTCAAGGCTGCTCTAGAGGATCTAGGATTCGATATCGGGCAGAGCCAGACTCCCATTACCCCTGTGATCCTGGGAGATGCCGGAGTCGCTCGGCAGTTCAGCCAAAAACTCGCGGAAAAACAGGTTTTTGCCCAAGCCATTGGCTTCCCCACCGTTCCCCGGGGCTTGGCCCGTATCCGAGTAATGGTCTCCGCGGCCCACAGCCGAGAGGACCTAGACTTTGGTATTCAGGCTTTCACTGAAGTTGGCAAAGAGTTAGGAGTTATTAAGTAGATTTCCTTTTGTTGCAGGAGGGCTTCGGCGGGAAATTCGCCGCTAGCCCTCCTGTTTCCATCTAAACCTGGTATAATGAGTTGTGTGGGTTCCGTGCCCAACTCCTAGTCACAGCTGATCATCAGGCTGGTTATTAGGAAGCTACCGTTCATCGCCATCGGCTCGATGGTGGTGGCGATCTCATTGGCTCATTCCATCTTGCCCCAGGGCGAAGGCCCTTGGGCGATCCTGCCACTTGAGTTCGCAAGCAAAGGAGTTCGAGAAATGTCTAACACAACTTGTGATGTTGCCATCATCGGCGCCGGTCCTGCGTCGATTTTTGCCGCGTACGAATTGATGACCAAGGCCCAAAAGCCGCTGAAGGTCATCGTCCTGGAAGAGGGTCGCTCCCTAAAAGAGCGTCGATGTCCCATCAGTACCCAACAGGTGGATCAGTGTATCAATTGTTCCAGCTGCAGCATTATGCGGGGCTTCGGCGGTGCCGGCGCCTTTTCCGACGGGAAGTATAATCTGACTACTGCCTTTGGTGGGTGGCTCAACGAATACCTTCCTGACTCGCAGGTGATGGATCTGATCAACTACGTTGACCAGATCAACGTCAACTTGGGAGCCCCCTCCAAAGTCTACAGCTCCAACAACACCGAACTGATCCGAAAGGCCCTGGCGGGAGACCTTCACTTGCTTCAGGGATCGGTTCGACATCTAGGTACCGAAAACAACTATGCTATTTTGCAAAGACTGTACGAACTACTGGAGGAAAGAATTGAATTTCGTTTCCAGACCAAGGTGACGGCCATCGAGCCGGAGACCGATAGGATCTCATTGCACACTGAAAGCGGGAAGAGGCAGGAAAAGGTATCCGCCAAGTTTGTGATCGCTGCTCCCGGTAGAGCGGGAGCTGAGTGGTTCTCCCAGCAGTGCAAAGAGCTGGGGCTCAAGCTCTTCAATAACCAAGTGGATATCGGAGTGCGGGTAGAACTGCCCGCGGAAATTTTCCAGCCCATCACCGACGAAGTCTATGAAGCCAAGTTGGTTTTTCGTACCAAGAAGTACCAGGATCCGGTGCGTACCTTCTGCATGAATCCCCACGGCTATGTGGTGGCAGAAAACACCGACGGAATCACTACGGTCAATGGACACAGTTACAGTGATCCTGCCCGACGCAGTGGGAACACCAACTTTGCTTTGTTGGTCAGCAATCGGTTCACGGAACCCTTTAATGAGCCCCATCAATACGGAAAGCGCATTGCCTCCTTCTCCAACATGTTAGGAGGCGGAGTCCTGGTTCAAAGGTTTGGCGATCTGATCAACGGGCGACGAACGACACAACATCGCCTCAGTCAGAGCTTCACTAAACCAACGTTAAATGCTACCCCCGGTGACTTGAGTCTGGCTTTGCCCAAGCGGCACCTCGACAATATTATCGAGATGATCTATGCCCTCGACACCGTAGCTCCGGGAACTGCCAATGCCGATACCCTCTTGTATGCGGTAGAGGTGAAATTCTACAGCGCCCGTATTGAGCTGGATAAACAGCTAGAAACCAAGGTGCCCAATCTCTTTGCCATTGGCGACGGTGCCGGTGTGACTCGAGGGTTATCCCAGGCCAGTGCCAGTGGTGTCTACGTGGCCCGAAACATTCTTGCCCGCATCGACTAAGTAAGGCATCTAACTAAAGACTAAAAACGAAGGCACAGCAGAAAGTGCATCCATTGCGTCAAAGCAATTGGAACCCTCTGCTGTGCCTTATTTTCTTTCCTCGCCTGTCTTCGGAGCCCCAGATTCCTCTGAGAACAGCTCATCGAGAGAACACTCCAGCACCTGGGCAATCCTTCTGGCCACCTGAATCGACGGGTTACGACTTCCCCGCTCAATGTGCGTGTAGGAGGCTCTGCGAATTCCGACTAAGGCAGCAACCTCAGCCTGGGTCAAACCCTTCTTAGCACGAGCTTGCTGAAGGGCCTTGCGCATTGTTATCACCACTTTGTGCCTTTGCGACACTATTATACCGCCAAACCACTATGGGGTCAACTTGTCAGCCGGAATATTGTGTCTATTAGTCACATTGCTGTGCGCGGACAACTTCCTTTGGTATAGTTTGAACAAAGGAGTGTGTCTCATGGCCACCATCGGTGACAGAATTCGTGATCTGCGCAAGACAAAAGGACTCACCCAACATGGATTGGCAACCCTGGTGGGAGTATCTCGGGCTACCGTTGCCTCATGGGAGATTGGTAGACGCACCCCAGACATTCAGGCCGTTAATGCCCTAGCTCGTATCTTTGGGACAACCACCGACTACCTGCTGGATCACCATGACCCTTCCCACGTCAAGGAGCCGACACCCCATCATCCCACCAACTATGGCGAAGCCGCCATCTTCGATCCCGGCCCTTTGCAGGGTCGCACCAAAGAGCTGTGGGATCTCCTTCTACCCTATTTTCTCGGTCAGAAGACCCTCAGCGCCGGGCAACTCAAGGCGATTGTGGCAATCCTATCAATCGATGAATAGAACCAATATTTCCCATAATTAGTGAAAAATCCACCTTTTTTGCAGGGAAAGTTTCCCAATGGGTGAATTTATCTACAGATGCCTAGATGTGAATGCGAAAATGACATAGGGAGGGAAATCATGCGCCAGGCTCTGCTCATCGAGGATAATGGACTGTTCCAATCGGCACTTCGACAGTTGCTCGAGTCCATGGGCTTTTCAACAGTATGCGCATTTTCTCGGTCTGAAGCCTTGCAGTACGCAGAAATACCCTTTGACATAATTATCTTTGATTACGTTGATCCCGGAGATGTGTCGCCTTACCAATTTATCCGGAGACTTCAATCCACTGAGGCCAATCAACACACACCCCTAATCGCAATGACCGGATATAGTGTTTTGAGCAAACCACTACCGGTATCAGCTGTTCTACATAAACCCTTTGATATTCGAGTGTTGGAAGGACACATTTGGCGTGCCATTCGCGGCGCCAAATCTAACGACCTGTTGGCCTAGAGGGCCGCTCTCGTTTCTTGCGCAGCGGTCGCCATATCTGCCAGACAAAGGGCTGCTTCCCCCCACAGAAGCAGCCCTAGAAGTCTTTTCCCCATAATTTGTGTGTAGATTCGTCGAGTCTATCCTGCCTCCGACACTTCTCTACTCAGAGAACTCGATCCTTCAAGAGGACCGCTTCGCCATCCTCACCTCCTTTGCGCAAGGACTGTCACCTCAAACTACGCTTCATCGCTATGTCTCAAGCATATCACCGAAATTTGAAGATCCCCTGAACTGTGGATGTTTTTGGCAAGGAGACTGCCCCTTGGGGAGTAATTGGGTATTGCGAAGAGATGAACCAGATTTTTGCCGTCATTGGTGCTGACAATTTGAAGGAGGATTAAGGTGAGCAATCCCGTATCAGTGTTACTCTGTGGTATCGGTGGATATGGTAATTTCTACGTTGATGCGCTGTTGCGGCAGGATAACATCGATGCTGTGCAGATTAAGGGAGTGGTAGATCCCAATCCCCAGGGATGCCAAAGGCTGACAGAGCTGGAAGCCAGGGAAATCCTGATTTATTCTGATCTAGCGGAGTTTTACCGCCACCAGCAAGTGGACCTAGCCGTGCTCTCTTCGCCGGTACAACTCCATGCCCAACAGATCCAGCTCTCTTTGCAGCATGGGACTAGTGTTCTCTGTGAGAAACCCCTGTGTTCAACGGTAGAGGATGGATTAGAGGTTATCGCGACCAGGGATCGGCTGGGGGGATTTGTCTCCATTGGTTATCAGTGGTCCCATAGTGAAGCCATTCAAAACCTCAAGGGGGACATCCAAGCTGGCGTCTTAGGCAAGCCAAAGCGCCTGAAGAGTATGGTTCTGTGGCCCAGAGATTTCGCCTACTACAACCGTAACAGCTGGGCAGGTAAGGTAGCGGACTCCGAAGGCCTTTTCATCTTAGACAGCGTTGCCCACAACGCTACTGCCCATTACATCCATAACATGTTCTACCTCCTAGGTTCCCGGCAAGATCGCAGTGCCTTCCCGCTCTGGATAGAAGCGGAAACCTATCGAGCCAACGCGATAGAAACCTACGACACCATTGCCCTGCGCTGTCTAGTTGAGCCAGACATTGAGGTTCTCTACTACGCAACCCATGCCTCGGCCAATGTGGTCAATCCACAATTTTGCTTTGAATTTGAAGATGCAGTGGTTGAGTATGCCCAAGACCGGGGTCCCAAGGCAGCTATTGTCGCCAAATTTGCCAATGGCAAGGAAAAAAACTATGGCGATCCCTTTGCCGATGACACCCGCAAACTCTGGCACGCCGTTGACGCGGTGAGAACCGGTGAGCCCATCCTCTGTGGACCGGAAGCCGCCTTGGCAGAAGTAGCTGTGATCACCGCAGTCCATCGGGCTAACCCGCAGGCAACTTCCTTCCCCGAGGAGCTGATTAGAACCCGAAGGGACGAGCAAGGCCAAGCTGTAGCTGTTTTTGTCTCGGATTTAGGGAAAGTCCTGGAGGAATGTTACAGGACATGGCGACTTCCCCATGAATATGGAGTTTCCTGGGCTAAAGTCGGGGAGAGATTTACCCTAAAGCCTCTATTGCCAAAAAATCTTATTACCAGCGACAGCTGAGGGGGTAAACAGAAAAAGAAAGCAAGATTCCTCGAATCAGCGGCAATACTAGCAGTGGCAAGTAGTATTGGGCTTGTTCCTACCAAGCAAGCCGATAGACTTGCAGAACAGAACTGGCCCTGCTAGTTAGACTAGTTATGCCGGTATTTTAGGAGGAATAGTAACATGCAGGAACAAGGTACCGTGAAGTGGTTTAACGCCGAGAAGGGATTTGGATTCATTGAGCGGGAAGGTGGCGGCGACGACGTCTTTGTCCACTTCTCCGCTATTACCGGCGAAGGCTTCAAGACCCTGGAAGAGGGACAAAGGGTAACCTTCACTGTCACCCAAGGCGCCAAAGGCCCCCAAGCATCCAATGTAACCGTCATCCACTAACTCGTTAGACTACTCACGGAGACCAAGCAAGCTAGGGCAAACACCCGAGGCTGACTGCCTCGGGTGTTTGCTGTCAATTCTTCCAAATCATATTACCCGGGCTAGTCAGTCAATCTACTTCTCAACAACTCCCGCTGCGCCTCCACCTGTGGCGTCAGAAGAAAGTCATCGGCCTTTACCCTTTCCATCCACTCTCCCAGGCTCCGGGCAAGTTCACTGCCGGTATGAACCTGGCCCACTCGGGAGTAGACCAACTTAGCTGCTGGAGCCAGACCAGCCCTATTGTTCCGGGAGCCTGCAGCATGGGTAAAAAGCGGAGTATTATCGGTACCGTACAACACCAAGTAGACATAGCGAGCATAAAGCTCCTTGACCTCCTTGATCCGCGGAGAATGGGGATACTTGGTGATGAATCGCTCCTGCTGTAAGGCTCTGGAAAGGATTTCGTCCCAACCAATGAGCAGGGCTGCATCCTTGGCAGCCGGTTGCGTAATTTCTCGGGCCATAATCCTGATATACTCGGCAATGTCATCGGTTACCAGCAAAGTATATTTCTCATAGCGGCTGTAATCGATGACTGGATAGAAGGTGCCCTCAGCGGTCTCTACCTTAAATCCCCCGGCATGGGTGGCCCAGAGCAGCTCCTTGAGTTCGCCCTCGGCGATCAAATCCATGTGATTGGGGTCCACACCTGCGACATAACTCTCGAAGAATACCGCACCGAGATCCTCTTGGGCATAGTATCGTGACTCCAAGGATGGCAAGTACCTTCGCTGAGCCTCTTCTAGCTGGAGGATTAGTTGTGACGCCTCGTTCTTAGACAGCCCAGTGACATGGCTGTTTACGTACTGCACCAACCGGCTGATCTCATCTAGGTCAGCGATGGGCGCTGCCGCCAGTGTCCTGGAAACCACCCCACGGGGCACCGCTACCCAGGCCCCGACCAAGAGGGCGATTATGACTAATGACATTAGCAAACGACTTCCCCGATTGATCACAGAAATACCTCCCTACGGCATTACTGTTCTTAGCATCTTGATCCTACCACCGAGGGATCCCACATCTCAACGGCAACAACTGGGAAACCTCTGGAATGCCTAGAAGGGATTCCCAGTGTAGATCGCCAATTACGTCGTCTAATAATAACCCTTGAGTATACTGACGATAGTCAAGGAGGGATTGTCTATGCCAATCATTCAGGTTGATGCAGGGCCAATGTCAAAGGAAACCAAGGCAGAACTCTGTGCTAAGCTAACTAAAACTGCGGCAGAAATCCTCAACATACCAGAGCAAGCCTTCACCGTTGTCCTCCGGGAAAACAGCGGAGACAACATCAGTGTAGGTGGCACTTTGCTCTCCGACAGAAAGTAGGATAGACTCCAAGATTGCTAAAAACCAGCGTGGGGCCAAATCGGCCCCGCTTTTCTTTCTAGACAATAAAAAAACCCCGTCTTCGACGGGGTTTTAATCGGGCTAAATCAGCTATATAGTCCAAAACCCCGCTATAAGCGGGGTTTTGAATGGTGCGCCCGACAGGACTCGAACCTGTGACCTCTTGATTCGTAGTCAAGCACTCTATCCAGCTGAGCTACGGGCGCAATAATGGCGGAGGAGGAGGGATTCGAACCCTCGCTAGAGCTCACGCCCTACTACAGGTTTAGCAAACCCGCCCCTTCAGCCAACTTGGGTACTCCTCCGACTAAAACATCTTTGTTATCGACGAAACTTAGTATAACACAGGGCTAATCACTCTGTCAACTATGATTTTCAAACTAGTTCGCCACAAGAACAGCGATATTAGCCAATCTCAGCACCCGCGGCTTGTAGTCCCGCAAGAAGTGCTGTCACTAATATATCAGTTCTTGCAAGGCAGTTCAAGAGGAATGAGCAGGATAGATTTCCAACATTATTCTGTTGGAATTATCACCTTTGGCTGCTCTAGCCGAGAGGAGCCAAAGGTTAGTTACAGATTCATCATTTAGCCTAAAGCCTCCTAATACGTACGGCAGGCCAATGGTATTTTGTGTTCTTTTCTACCCCCTGCCCCTTTCCAGGTAATATTTCCTATTTTCTGTCACTATTTCCCGGGAAATGTCCCGGTATTTCCCGGGAAATTACTCAAGACTCTGGGGAATTTCCCCTTGAAGTTCTTCCCCTACTTCCAAACATCAACAGTGTACCGAGTCTTGTTCTCGAGGAGAACCTCCAGGCGGAAGGAAATGGGCCCTTGCCTCTCAGCACGAGGGGCAGTCCCAGGCATACGCTGATCCTGTAACTGCCACTACAGTATCTACCTAAGAGAGGGGAAATGCTCTGTGCTTAAGATCGGAACTACCTACTGGAAATACTGGAAGGCCGAGGGAAGAAGTACTCCCCTTCGTCCCATCGCCGGTCCCGCTCAAGCATCTCAATCATCATCGGAGAAGTATCGCTGGAATCGGCTCCTGCCCTTTGGCAATGAGTTCCGCTATTACAAGATACAGGAAAGATAAGCAAAAAACAGCCCCTCATCGGGATCAACTCCCAGTGAGCGGCTGTTTTTGATTTTCAATCCTCGCAGTATGTTTGCTTGCTGCTCAAGCTAACTTGCCCAGCAAGCTACTCGCGAAGCAAGTTACTTACGAAGTAAGTTACTTACGAAGTAAGTTTTGGAGAAATACGACGGCTTCTCGGATGTCCTTTTCTGGATCCTCTCCCACTTCACGCTCGATGGTCAAGAACCCGTTATATCCAATTTCCTCTAGAGCCTTGAGGTATGCCGGCCAGTCTACCTGTCCCTGACCCAAGGGGGTCTCTAGGAAATAGTCAGAGAGCCGCATGTCTTCAATGCCACCCTCGGCGAAGTAGTCATAGATCACCTTCGGATCCGTCTTCTGCCTCATAATGCCATCCTTGGCATGGGTGTGAACGATGTAGTCTCCCAGAGTTCTAACTCCCTCAACGGGATCGTCACCGGTAACCATCACCAGGTTAGCTGGGTCATAGTTCACCCTGACACCCTTGGTGTCCAGCTCATCCAAGAAACCCTTCAAGACCTTCGCCGTCTCCGGTCCGGTTTCGATGGCAAAGCAGGCCCCAACACTTTCCGCGTAGGCACCCAGCTCATTACAGGCGTCCCGCATCACTTTCCGCACATCGGTCTCGGCCTCGGGAATAACCCCGATATGGGTGGTGATAACATTGGACTCTAGATCCTTGGCCAAGTCGACGATCTTCTTGGATTTTTCAATCTTTGCCGGATTATCTTCAGCAACAGCAAAACCGTGTCCACCCAGGTCTCCACAAACAGCGGCGACCACCAATCCTTGGTCCTTGATGAATTGCAGTAGGTCCTGCCGAGCAGCTGCATCGAGATTATCGGGATCCATCTCGCCGGCCACAGCGTACAGCTGCAACCCGGCAGCCCCCACCTCAGCGGATTTCTTGATTCCCTCTCTTATGGGAAGCCTAAAGGAATCGGCCATTACCCCAATTTTAAACACTTGTCACCCTCCTCTTACGATCCTACTACCACAATTATACACTTTTGAATGAATCCCTGTTAGATAACCAGTTCTATACTGCCCATCTTTTCCAAATTAGACCACTGTTTACGGTGAATAAATAAGGTCCTCAAATTATGAGAATAACCCTAGAGCCAAACCATTGCAGGATAATAGGGAGGCAGATGTTCATGAAAAAGAGATTCTGGGGTCTGTTAGTCCTGGTACTGCTTGCCATGGCAGTGATCAGCCACTATGACCTCATTCCCAGCAACAAGGAAGCACAGGCCCAATCACGTCCTATTTTGTACTGGGGCACCAGTGGGGCCAATGTCCGGTTGGTACAATCTAGACTCCAGCAATGGGGCTACTATAAGGGAGCCGTTGATGGCATCTTCGGCACCGCTACATCGCAAGCTGTGAAACAATTCCAAGCCAGAAATGGCCTTACCGCTGACGGGATCGTCGGTCCGGCCACCTGGAGGGCTCTGGGCTTCAACCCAGGGACAGGAGGAGGTAGCGGAACAGTTTCTGCCCAAGCTCAGGGACGTCCTACCCTGTATTGGGGCTCCCGAGGGGCCAACGTACGATTGGTACAGTGGAAACTGCAGGAATGGGGTTATTACCGAGGTGCCATCGATGGCATTTTCGGTAACGCTACAGCCCAGGCAGTCCGGCAATTCCAGGCGAGAAACGGACTACGGGTGGATGGTCTGGTGGGGCCGGCCACTTGGAGAGCTTTGGGTTTGGGCACTGGGCAAACTACCACCCCAAGGACACAACAGGTTACATATAGAGCGCCGGTATCAACGAATAACGACCTCAATCTGTTAGCTCGAGTGATCGCGGCAGAGGCTGAAGGAGAACCCTACAAGGGACAAGCTGCCGTCGGGGCCGTAATTATGAATCGGGTGCGAAGTCCTCAGTTTCCCAACTCCTTAAGCGGAGTGATTTACCAACCCCATGCCTTCGAATCCGTAACCAATGGGCTAATTTGGCGTCGGACACCGGATCAGACGGCTATCAGTGCCGCCAGGGATGCTCTGAATGGATATGATCCCACCTACGGATGTCTCTTCTTCTGGAATCCCAGTAAGCCCATCAGTAGTAAGTGGATTTGGTCCCGACCGATTGTCACACAAATTGGCAGTCACGTCTTTGCCCGATAAGTCAGATCCCAGACTCTAACTGCCGCAAATGGTCCCCGCAATTAGGGTAAGGAGGGTATGTTCGTGAGCAGAAAGATGCTCCTGTCTATTATTGCAGCAGTTCTCTTTTTCGGAGTTATCGGCTATTCCCTCTTGTTGACAAAGGACAAGATAGGGGGTCCGGCAGAGGCCCAGAGTGTCTCCGCCAATGAGGCGGATCTGTTGGCCCGCCTAATAGCCGCAGAAGCCCAAGGTGAGCCCTACGAAGGCCAAGTTGCCGTTGGTGCAGTGATTTTGAACCGGGTCAAGGATCCCCAGTTTCCCAACTCCCTCAGCGGAGTTATGCACCAGCCCCATGCCTTCGAGTCCGTGACCAACGGACTGGTCTGGCAACGGTCTCCCGACGACAGCGCGATTAGAGCCGCCAGGGATGCCATGAACGGCTGGGACCCCACCCAGGGATGTCTCTTCTTTTGGAATCCCAGTAAACCCATCAGCAGCAAATGGATCTGGTCCCGCACCGTAGTCCGTCGTATAGGAAGCCACGTTTTCGCCAGATAGGGCTGGAAAGGAGTCAATCAACGTGAAAAACTGGACTATACCGGTAGTAGCCCTACTCGCGCTGGGACTCATCGCAGCGGGGTACTATGGCTACAACGAAAGAAATGTCCGAGAACAACTGCAGGTTACTGTCGCCAATGGGTACAGGCACTCCTTCTCTGCACTCTTGGAGAACATGGAAAATGTCCAAGTCAAACTGGCCAAAGCCCTGGTCTCCAATACATTGGAGCAAAACCTAGTTAACCTCTCCGATGTGTGGCGCCATGCCGCCGAGGCACAGGCTAACCTCGGACGATTACCCTTGGCCCAGGGGACGATGATGCGCACCGAAAAGTTTCTCAGCCAAGCCGGCGACTATGCCTTCAGCCTCTTGCGCAAAAACAGCATGGGCCAGACTCTAACTGAAGAGGAGCAACAAACGCTGGCACGGCTGCGCAAGGAAGCCGATGAACTGGGCCGATCCCTGCAGGGAATTCAGGCCGACGTCAACAGCGGCAAACTCAGCTGGGTAGAGCTTCACCGCACTGCCAATCCTCGCCTCCGGGAAAAATCGAAGGAAATACAGACCACCGGATTTGAGGACATTGAAAAGCAGATGGACGAATACCCAACCCTGATTTACGACGGACCCTTCTCCGATCATCTGACCGATAGGGAGCCTAGGGGCCTGACGGGCGCAGAGATTGACGAAGACCAGGCTAAGCGAAAGGCCTTGGATTTCATCCCCGAAAACGATGCCCTATCCAATCCCGTAGCGGTCAGGACCGGAGAGATTCGGGGTCGCATTCCTGGTTGGAGCATCGAGGTGCGCAACGAAGACGATAACAATAACGACGGACCTAATTTCACCTTTGATATCTCCCGTAAGGGCGGTCACGTCATTAGTATGCTGCGATACCGCCGGGTTGGGCCAGCAAAGATCTCCCTGGAGCAGGCGGTGGAACGGGCCACGGAGTTCCTCCAGTCCCGAGGTTATACCGACATGGTCCCGACCTACATCCACCATCCCGATGGGGTGGCCATTATCCCCTTTGCCCGGAAGAGTGGAGACGTGATCATCTACCCTGACATGATTAAGATCAAGGTAGCCCTGGATAACGGTGAAATCCTTGGTTTTGAGGGCCTACAGTATCTGATGAACCATCACCAACGGGATATCCAGGAGCCCAAGATCACCGAAGAGGACGCCCGAAAGGTGGTCACTCCCAGCGTTGAGATCCTAGATACCAACTTGGCCATTATCCCGCAGGTAACGGGACAGGAGGCCTTCTGCTGGGAATTCAAGACACAAACCCAAGAGGGCGAACCCTACATTTTCTACGTCGACGCTATCACTGGAGATGTCAGAGATATCCTGCTGATCATCGACAGCGAGGATGGTCAATTGACCATGTAACTTCAACTCACAACCAACTTACCCCATCCCTGGGGACTGCCGGGGGTGGGGTTTTTGCATGTTCTCCGGAAAGTCTCTTAGCTATGCCTTGGTACCCTTGTGCAGTAGACCAGAGGTAGAGTTAAGCAACAATTCATCGGCATGGGTCAGCTGGTCAATGGCTCCACGGGGCGGCAGTCTCATGAGGTCCGAGCTGTTTCTCACCATTGAGGCCTTGCCAGGCCAAAACAGCACCAAGACCAGCAGGGCCGTTTTTTCAAGCTGTCGGGTAGAATTTGTAGCCTCAGATCCGGATTGGAGGAATTTTCTGATAATTATCTGGGTATAAATAGTAGTGGACAAGACTCTAGAACGAGAAAGGAAGTGTTGCAATGAGAACCAAGAAGATTGTAGTGTTCTGTCTCAGTCTGATCCTCTTGCTGTCAGTGGGTGCGGCGGCCTACAATGAGTCTCCCATGCTGGCGGAACAAGTCCAGAAGGGACTGCTGCCCCCTGTAGAGGAACGGCTGCCGGTAGAACCCCTGGTCATCAGGCCCTTTGACGAAGTTGGGGTCTACGGGGGAACTTTACGCACAGCTACCACCGAACCCAACACCTGGTCCAGCGACGGGCATTCCCACATCCGGATCCCCTATCTTTTCTGGCTAGATCCCGAGACCGAAGAGATTATCCCCTACCTGGCTAAGGGATACGAGTTCTCGGAGGACAATCGCGTCCTCACCATCACCCTCCGAGAAGGAACCAAGTGGTCCGATGGTCATCCCTTCACCGCCGATGACATCATGTTCTGGTGGGAGGATGTCATTGGTAACGACGAATTGACTCCGGTAAAGCCAGCGATGTGGAGCCCAGGGGGAGAGCTAGCGGTCTTCGAGAAGATCGATGACTACACGATTAGAATCGAGTTTGCTGTCCCCTTCAAGCCAATTATCTCCTACTTAGCCTACTGGGGCTCCCAACAGGGGAACATGTTCCATCCCAAACACTACGTTAAGCAGTGGCATATCAAGTACAACCCCGATGCCAATGAACTGGCTAAAGAAGAGGGACTGGAATTCTGGTACCAGTCCTTCCAGAACCACAGTAATATCACCCCAGGCCAAGTAGATCTCAATCTGCCTACCCTCAATCCCTGGATGATTGTGGAGCGCAATCCCAGCCGTATTCGCCTAGAGCACAATCCCTACTACCTAGCCGTTGATACCGAGGGTAACCAACTACCCTATATTGACTCCATCGTTGTCGATGTTCTGGAGCGGGAGATGCTGGTAATGCGGGCCCTCAGCGGCGACCTAGACATCTGTGGCAGAAGTCTGGAGATCTCCGATATCTCCATTCTCAAGGAAAGCGAAGCCCGGGGAGACTATCGATTGCTCCTATGGACTAGCACCGTGCCTGCGGATATTGGCATTGGCTTTAACCTCTGTCACAAGGATCCCAAGCTGAGAGAGATCTATCAACAGGCCAAGTTCCGTCAGGCCCTATCCCTGGCGATTAACCGAGAAGAGATTAACGACTTGGTCTTCTTCGGCTTTGGTGTCCCCATGCAGGCCACGGTACATCCCAACAACAGCTTCTTCAAAGAAGAGTGGGCCAAGGCCTATGCCGAATACGATCCGGCAAGGGCAAACCAACTGTTGGATGAACTAGGATTTGAGCGGGGTGCCGATGGATTCCGCCGAACCCCCGATGGCGAGACCTTCACCGTCACCATCAACTACAGTTCCACCCTGGCCTTTGCCAACTCCGTCCTGGAACTGGTCAGAGACTACTGGGAAAAGGTTGGTGTCCGTACCGTCCTCAGCTCCCACGAACGCACCCTCTATACCACCATGGTTGAGGCGGGAGAGGTAGGAGTCGGGGTCTGGATGATCGACCGAATGACAGAATCCCGGGTCAGCCTTCCCGATGTCACTAAGTTCAACCCAACTTCTGAAGTCGGTTGGGCCTATGCCTGGAAGCAATGGCTCAATACCGATGGAGAACAGGGTGAAGAGCCCAGCGGCCCAGCAGCCGAGGCTTTCATGGAGTTCATGAATGCCTTCCAGGACTGGTATACTGTCGAATCTGACGCGGAATACCAAGAGATAGCCGAAAGGATCTGGGATAATCAGGCGGAAAATCTATGGATTCTTGGCACCGTGGGACTGTCCCAAAGACCAATTGTCGCTGCTAACCGCCTCCACAACTTCCCGGAGCATATGCCCTGGGGCGATGACATGAGCTGGTGGCGAATTACCTATCCAGAGCAGTGGTTTATCAAATAGGGCTATCCCTTTAACCAGAATCTAGCTTCCACTAGGCAAACAGGCTATCCCGAGTAACCTCTTTGCCCGGGGTAGTCTGTTTCCCAATTGACTTGAGAAAACACAAAGGCTATAGTAGAGCTAACACAAGAGAAAATTCAGGAGGACGGTAAGAAGTGACAGCCTCTATGCGACTACGCTTCCCAGCTTTGAACCGGTAACAGAATACGGTTTATGGCTCTGGCTGTGTACAGAGCACTGGGATAACTCTGTCCTTCTTTACGTCATTCCTATAACGGATCACAAAAGGCAGGTTTTCCTGCTTTTTTCTTGGAAGGGAAGATGTAGTAGTATGGCCCAGAAAAGGTGTCAACCGGTGAAGAAATCCAGTCGGGGGGAACCTCCCAATTTTCTCGGACAACACTTCATGCATAACAAGAAACTGATAGCGGAAATTGTCAATCAAGCCAACATCACAAGAGAGGATACAGTACTGGAACTAGGAGCTGGTAAAGGCGCATTGACATCGGTCCTCAGCCAAAGGGCTGGGAAGGTACTGGCCGTGGAATATGACCATGAGCTTGTGGACATCCTGAAGCAGAAGTTCCCCAAGACAAACATAACAATTATTCACCGGGACATCCTCAGGATTCATCTGCCAAGGGAACCCTTTGTTGTAGTCTCCAACATCCCCTATGCCATCACGACACCGATCATGAAAAAGCTCCTGAGTAACCCTTGCACCAGTTTTCAGCGGGGAGTGATCGTGATGGAAAAGGGTGCAGCAAAAAGGTTTACAGCCGCTCCAGTCAAAGATCCCTATGTGATTTCCTGGCGAATGTGGTTTGAGCTTAAGTATGTCCGGACTATTTCCCGGAGAAACTTCTCTCCACCACCCTCGGTGGATTCTGCCATGGTGATGGTCCGGCGAAGGGATAAACCGATAGTGCCCTATGGAAATTACCGACTCTTCCAGGCCGTTGCCCAGCATGGACTGAAACATCCTGAGCTGCCCATTGACTTGGCATTAAGGGGTGTGTTTACTTCTCCTCAACTCCAGCGCCTGAAGAGGAATCTGGAAATAACGGCTCCCACTGCCATTGGGGCTTTGTCGGAACAACAATGGGGAGTTATTTTCGATACTATGGTGAAGTATGTGCCTAAATTCCGGTGGCCACGGGCGAAATTATAGTCAAGGATGATAGGATACTAGCGGTTCAGGGGAGGGCTTAGCTTGCGCTATTGGGAGCTAGACTGCCTGCGGGGAATCAGTATTGTGGCGATGGTGATCTATCACCAAATTTGGAATCTAGCCTTCCTGGGACTGGTGGATTGGTACATCCCCGGTCCAGGATTTCAAATGGTGGCCCGCAGCATCGGAACTGCCTTTCTTACCCTGGTGGGGATCTGTTTGTATATCAGCTTTCACCGTCGGGGTGGTAGATTAGATCAAACAGTGTGGCGAAGGTTTGCCCTGCGGGGGATAAAGCTTTTTGCCTGGGGCCTGGTTATTACAGGGGTGACCGTTTGCTTCTTGCCTAACCCGGTGTTCTTTGGCATCCTTCATCTCATCGGGGCAGCCACCCTCCTCTCTATTCCTTTGCTGCCTCACCCCTGGTTAGCGGGCAGTCTAGGTTTTTTGATTCTAATTGCCGCCTACTCCCTTCCTACCTTGAATCTACCGTCACCTTGGCTGCTGCCCTTGGGGATTGCTACCCTTCCCTTTTCCATGGCCGATTACTATCCCCTCGTTCCTTGGCTGGGGGTTGTATACCTGGGGATTTATCTTGGCAGCCTAGCCTATCCCCGCGGCACTAGACAAAGGGGAGCCAGGCCCCAGCCCAACTCCCCTATCATTTCTGGATTGATCCTTTTGGGACGAAACTCCCTTCGGATCTACCTACTCCACCAGCCCTTGCTTTTAGCCGCCACCTACGGGCTGAAGCTGATTTTCTTCCCCTAGTCCAAGGGCAGCCGAAGGCGCTTCCAAGGCAATTACACCGCGTCCCAGATTCGGCGGGCGTTTTCTAGGCCGATCTTGGTTCCCTGGCGGCAGTCCTCCATCCCTTCAAACTCAATGGACAGGTAGCCATCATAACCGGAATGCTTCAGGGTAGCCAACACTTCCCACAGATCGATGTCGCCTTCCCCAACAATGGCCCCTCGCAGGAGGTTGCCGGTGTAGGTCTTGAACCAGGTTCCCGAGTCACAGCGATAGAGCTCTCCCTCCCGGGCAAACTGACTGGCTCTCCGGTAATAGAAGTCCTTTAGGTGAACCATGACGGCATACTGAACGTTTTTCTTGACACCGACACAGGGGTCTTCATCCATACAGAGGTAGTTACCGACGTCGATGGTCTGCCGATAGTTGGGCCGATCAACGGCCTCGATGAGCCATTGAACCCGATCGCTGCCATTGACGTAGAACCCGTGATTTTCCACTGTGGTAGTAATTCCGTACTGAGCAGCGTAATCGGCAATCCGTCGACAGGCATCTACCATGATGGGCATATCCCGGGCATAGTCAACCATGGAGTTCCGATCCATCGGCCGGCGAAACGCGGAAACGTCATGCCGCATCAGCTTGACGCCCAACCGATGGGCAATATCTACCTCATTGAGTAAGCGCTGAACTTCAGCCTCCCGCTCTTCCTCGGTCTCCTTCAGAAGGTCAGCTAGAATCGCATAGTTAGAGACTTCGATCCCAACCTCAGCGGCCTTTTCTCGAATGGCGTCGATTAACTCTTCATTTCCCACCAAGTCGAAACCAAAGGGGACGATCTCAACATGCTCTCCACCGTTGTCAGCGATCCACTGAATGACATCCAGGACCGACATTGTGCCAGCCTTGATCTCATTCATCAGACTGTAGGTACTGACACCTAATTTCACGGGCCATCCTCCCTTTACAACTCTTCTCCTCGCCAGTGCTTCAGCATCTCCCGAATGGAGCGGGCCATCTCAGCGGAAAAATCACTGGCAGTTTTCCGTGCATACATGTACTGGCCAAAGTTCTCGGCCTTAAAGGGGTTATTGGGAGAGATATTCTCCCGGTCAGCAAACATCGCCTTTAGTTCCTCATCACTCAAGCGCCGATAATTGTCGGTAAAGACTATGTACTTTTGATCAAAGCGGGGTCGAACTGAAGGTCGTGTTTCCGGATAGTAGCCCATCACCAGCATACCGATTGGGAAAGTCCAGGGTGGGAGGGATAACAAATCCCGATGGGTCTCATAGTTTTCCATGATATCCCCGATATAACAGGAGCCAATTCCCAAGGACTCTGCAGCCAAGACTGCAGTTTGCGCAGCGATCAAGGCATCGGAGCAACCGAGCATCAGGTCTGACTCCGTGGGTCCCTCGAAAACTCTGCCTTCTCGCTGGCAGTATTCCTTCACGCCGCTGAGGCGGTAATAGTCATACCACCGCTGCAAATCCGCTAAGAAGATCAGCACCAGTGGAGCTTTGGCGATAAAGGGCTGATGGTCACAGGTTTCACTCAAGATGGCCTTCTTTTCTTCATCCTCGATGACCAAAATGGAATAGAGCATCATGTTCCCTGCAGTGGGAGCCCGCAGGGCACTTTGAATGATGAGCTCTTTGTCAGTGTCACTAATGGGTCGATCGGCAAATTTCCGTAGTGAGACTCTTTCGTTGATTAGGCGAATGGTGCTATTCATGCTTGCCCTCCTTTCACGGGTTCTATTTGTCTCTTCGCCTCAAAGGAAACAATTCCTTTGAAATCTTCCTGAATTATCACCGTAACTGATGCAAAAAGGGAGCCTTTCCCCTATTGGAGTCAGTAGGGGAAAGGCTCCTAATAAAGCCGTTACCATTGGTCGGTAACTATCTTAGAATCTAAGATCAGTCAAAAAGGTCCTCAATAGATACCTCAGTTAAACCCTGAGGAAGAGTTCCTGTTCTTACCACCACGTAGTGAATCCTTCCCTCGGGATCCAAGGATTGTCCTGCCCGATAATCTGCCAGTCCGATCTCAACAATGACTTCCACGGGCCCTCTCTCTCGGAACCGGCGAAAGGCTTCATCGGGAAATAATCCATCGGCGGGCCACTGCAGCAGCAGAACGGGAGAATAGGGTGGGTCAAAGTGCTGGATCCAGCCCCCTTTGACCTCCTTCAAGTCCAAGGAGGCCGGGAGGATACCACCGATGCTGCCCAAGGTGGTATTACCATCGCCGTAGATGATATAGCTGCCGACCAACCAGCTGGGAGCAAACCGATTTCCGCCTGGGTAGGCCGGGGTATAGGTGACATGATACTGCAGTTGGCGACCGCCGGCGTTGACTATGAACACGTCTTCTCCTTGATCCGCCAGGAGACCCGGGGCAATCAACGCCCATTCATCAGTGGTGAAATACGCGTACTGCTGCGCCGGACCATGATCGTAGACCTTGATATAGTCGGGAGTTCCCAACATCCCTTGTAGCTCCCCTTGCCCTTTCCCCAACAGCAGGTCGGGAACCTCCGGCAAATTAGTTGCGGCCTTCACTCCCCCTGCCAACAGATGACAGATAAGCAATACCAAAACCAATCTCTTTGCCATTTGACAACTCCCCTAGTCTGCTAGTCTGATTGTAAACGAAACTCTATCCGAACCTGAAGCCATCGCTCTGTGTAGTCGAAGTTATCCTCGAGAGCAAACCGCCACTGCTTTACTGCCTGCACCGCAGAGGTATCGAAATCATCTCGCCCCGAGGAGCCCTCTACCTCAACGGCCATGGGAACTCCCCTGGCATCCACCTTGACCCTCAGGTGCACCACCCCTTCCACACCCCGACGTCGAGCAGCCTGGGGATAAATGGGGGTAACCTTGGTGGTGACTCTCCACCCGTCCCCACCGGTCCCGGTTCCATCGACCGTGGGTAAAGCCGGACCTTCACCCATCCCTCCTGACAGTGGCGAGCCTGCATCTACCGGCGTTGGGACAGTCGGGCCTGCCGGTTTGACCGGTGGCACGGGCCTTGGTCTGGGTGCTGCCGGCGCCATCACCGGTGCTGGAGATGGCCCGAGGGGCAGTGGCATTGATACCAGCTCCGGCCGAGGTCCCGGGGCAACCGCAGGTGTTGACCCTAACTTCCCGGCCACAGGTCTCTGCCCCTTGGCACCCAGAGGTCGCGCATCTCCATCACTGAAGGAGGGAGTTCCTTGCTGGGGCAAAGTCCTCAGATTGCCAATAGGAAGAGGCATTGGGTCTGAATCGGTGACATCCCCTCCTCCACGGGTCCCTGCCGGCGCTCCCCCTTGACCCCCTCGGCTAGCAAGTAAAGCCGCGGCAGCGATGGTATCATCGCGGCGGGCTTGATGTTCTCCCGGTGGATACCCTGCTACCGCATGTCCACCGGCCTGGACCAGCCGCTGGCTGTGATCAAGATCAGCCTTTGCTTCCTGGGGCATTAGGGTAGCTACCGGGGCCGAGGGTAAGGCCGTCATCGCTGTTTCTTGCCCAGTCTGTACTGGCTGGCCACCAAACCTTCCTCCCGGTGGAGGGACAATTTCCTTGGCATCAACCCGACGCGCACTGGGCTTTGTCCAGGTGTGGGGCCTAGCCTGTTGCGTCAGCCTAGGCAAGGGCTCCGGCGCTGAGTCCTTCCTCGAAAGCACAGCAGCTGCCTTTGCCACCGGGAGGGGTTCCGGTGGCAAAGGAGCTGACCTGCTAGCCATCGGTGGCTGGCTAGGCACCATAGAAGTTGGGACATGTGGTGACACCTGTCCGTTGTCTGGCGGGGTGAGCAATGGCGCCTGCTGGATTGCTGTAGGTGGAGAACCATCTGCGGTCTCCCCGGGTACCGGCACTAACTCCTCAAGGGCAAGGGGAACATCCTGTGCTTCCCGACTAGTTCCCTTGACGGTAACCCGCACAGTATGCTGTTGTTGGTCCCTAGCGGTCTCAATGGACACCGTCCATGGTGAGAGGATCCAGCCCAGAAGTACTAGATGAATGATAGTCGACAAGAGTATCCCGACACAGCGGTCCTTGCCCCTGGCTAACGGGGAACTCAGCATCTTGCCCATAGTCTCCAACCTCAATTTCAAAGGTCCTCAAGGTTTTCCACAGCAAAATCCAGCTGCGAAACTCCTACACTTCTGGCTGCATCCATTACCCTCAGCACCCGCTGCCAGCTGACTTCTTCGTCGGCATAGATGGTCAATCCCGGGACTTCACCATCACCAATCTTCTGAAGCAGCACCCTTCTTAACTGCGATAGTAATACCGCCTCTTCTCCGACAAATATCTCCCCTTCTGCCGTCACAAACACCATCAATGACTTAGTGTAGGGGGAATCAGCGGTAGTCGAACCCGGTAAGTCCACCTCAATTCCCATGGGCTCACTGACCATCCCGGCAGTGAATACAAAGAAGATCAACAGCTGAAAGACGATATCAACGAGGGGGGCCATGTTGATCTGAGGTTCAACCCGTCGTCGACGCCGCATCGCTGCTGCCCCTTTCTCGCCAGCTGACCACAGCCTGATCGCACAACTCTTCGATCTCGGCCAACCTGCCGTCTACCTGTTTGATCAGATAATGGTGGAGAGCTGTATTCATGATGGCAATAGCCAGTCCAGCAGCAGTGGTCAGCAAAGCCTCTGAGATCCCACCGGCCAGAAGCTGAGGCTGTCTGCTGCCTAGCTCCGAGAAAACGGTGAAGGTGCTGATCATCCCCGTCACCGTTCCCATCAGTCCTAGCAGGGGAGCCAGATTGATGGTCATGGCGACTAGATCCAGGTGGCTTTCCAGCTGATCTGCCACCTTTTCCAAGGCTCGATCCCGGACCTTTTCCATCGCTTCATCGCTGGGATCCCGCTGCAAGACAACATAGACCTCCTGCAATATCGGTCGGGCGGGCTCTGGCCATGAAGCCTCCACCTCTAGCTGTACTGGCTGAGACTGCTTCCGTAACTGGCGTTTCACCTTGTGTATCGCCAGGAATCTCTCAATGATTAGCGCCAGGGATAGGATTGACATAACCACCAGGATAACCAGAATTGGCCCGCCCTTGGCAAAGAACTCCATCATGATTCGGCTCTCCCCTCACAATTTCTTTCCCTACAGGTGTCATCTAGAAGGAGTAAGTGACCCCCACTTGAATCTGCCGCGGCGGTGCGGGGTAATCCTTGACTTCCTCGTACTGCTCACCAAGCAAGTTGCTAACCTTGGCGAAGAGCTCTAGCTCCTCACCAATTGCCTGTACAGCATTGACATCAACCACGGAATAGGCGGGAAGTTCATCGATAAGAGCCCCCTGCTCAACATAGGGACGCGTACCCACATAACGGTAGCTGGTTGTCACCGACAGGGTCTCCATTGCCTGCCAGCTCAGCTGTGCCGAAGCCCTGTGTCTGCCCTTGTAATTCACTGGAGCATTAGCAGTCTTGTCCCTTGCATCTAGATACTCATAGCTAATAGCGAGAACTGAGTTGGGACTAATCCTTCTATCCACAGAGATTTCTCCACCCCGGACAACTACTTCATCAAGATTAACCGGAATCCAGTTCTTGTCGCTTCCATGATAATTATCCACTACGCGATTGTAGGCAGACAATGATACCTGCATCTCTGGGCTCAGCTTGCGGTCTACCCCCACCTCGTACCCAAAGGCTTCCTCGGGCAGAAGATCGGGATTGTTAAAACCAGCAAAATACAGCTGGTCAAATGTAGGAACGTTAAACCCAGTGCTTATTGCCCCATATACTCTAGTACCCTCTACAGGGATATACGAGCTTCCTACCCGATAGGTAACCTCGGTGCCAAAGTCGGAGTAGCTGTCAACTCGTCCCCCAAGGGTCAAGGCTAGCTGAGGGTTATATTGATACACATCCTGAGCAAACAGGGACCAACTATCTCGAGCAGGAATTCCCGGATAAGAAGTACTCTGAACTACGTCCTTGTTATAAGAGCCGCCTACAGCTATGTGGTGCCTTCCACCATAGAGGCGCCAGTTATACTGACCCTCAAGACCAGTGGTTTTGGGCTCATGGACACTGTCCTCCCATTCGCTGTTATATTTGCGAATGGACTGGTCTTGGAACCAACGCGCCGACCAATCGCGTTCAGAATCTACCACCTGGTCATAGCTAAAGTCAAAACGAGTATAGGAGTCCTTCTGACGAGCAATAAGCGATTGCCAAGCAACAGGCCCAGGGGCGCCCACTTCGCCATCATGATAGCTGATACCGGCTGTCAACCACGCTGAAGGGGATACATCCACCACGATAGAGCCATCGACAAAAAGCCCATCATAGTCGCTATTGGGCCGGTAACCGTCGGATACAATCTTCTCCAAGTGCAAATTCCATTCACCAAAGGGTAATGCTGTCCCCCCACCAAACTGGACGCTGCGGGTTCCGTAACTGCCGGCACTCAAGGAGACTTGTCCACCATCACTGCCTCGCTCAGTGATGATGTTTACCACTCCACCTAGGGCATCGGAACCATACAGAACAGAGGCTGGGCCCTTGATTACTTCGATCTGCTGAACACCGTTCAATGATACTCGTCCCAAGTCGAAGGCCCCATTCTGCAAAGCGTTGAGCCGACGTCCATCTCGCAGGATCAAGACTTGCGTAGAGGTTGAACCTCTAATACTCATAGTAGTTGCGCCGCCCAAACCGCCATGGGCAGAAACAGCGGCGCCCTCCACATGGCGTAAAACATCAGCCACAGTTGTAGCCCCAATAGCCTCTATTTCCTCCCTAGAAACCACGCTAATGTTTACTGGGCTTGCAATAATTTCCTGGGGAATACGACTGGCGGTTACAACAATAACGATATCGGCTTCTCCTAGTTCAGCAGCATCCCCTACCGTCTCCGCTGATACTGTTGCTGTAAGGCCCAGCAAGGCCACAGCTAGGATCAATAAGTATAGAGCTTTTCTTGGCAAAGCAATCTCCTCCCTAGACGCAAAAATGCCCGGGTGTGGCAAGGCACAACCGGGCACTCCAATAGCTACACGATCACCGCGATACAATGATCCACAAATAGCGTTGAAAGTCCCTGCAGTACACCATCCCCTTTACGCGAGAGAACCTCGGTGCTTCTTGGATTGGCAGGTCTTCTGGCTCCCGTTCATCGCAGTCTCTACGCCTTCCCCGATTAAAATCGAGTGGCATTCCTGTAGGCTGCTCCCGGATACAGTGGCGCGTCCGCGTGGTTTGTTGTCTTCTTGACAACCCCATCTTCCCTATTCTCCCTGCACTCGCTCAGGCAGGGCACCAATCCAAAGCAGAAGTCTCTATTTAGTTGTAGCACCTTGTTATTCGACTCAGGCTTGGAAATTCCTTCGCCCTCTGGAAATTACCCCAAACAGACTCCTTTAACGGTGAACCGTTAAGCGTTGTCGCACCATCTCATACAAAGCCACGGTACCAGCGCAGGCAGCATTGAGGGAATCCACGGTCCCTTGCATCGGAATTAGAGCCATTTCATCGACCATCTCGGTAATGGCCCGACTAACTCCGGAAAATTCATTACCCACCACCAGGGCTACAGGACCGGTGAGATCAATTTCATGGAGCATCCGGTGAGCGCTGGGGCTTGTCCCCACCACCTTAAAGCCTGGCACCTCTGCCCTTACCCTGTCAAGCCACTGGCCTAGCTCCCTGATGGAGGGACAGTGAATGACAGGGAGGTGAAAGAAGGCACCGAGACTAGCTCGCAGCACTACGGGATCATAGATATCCACACTGTGGCCGGTGGTAATGATCCCATTGACACCAAAGGCATCACTGCTTCTCATGATGCTGCCGAGATTACCGTGATTAGAGGGGCGATCGAAAATGAGAAGGGTCGTCGAGTCCGTGAGAGGAATATCCTCGAGACCTTGCCTCTTCATCTTAGCAGTAACAATCAGCTCCGACGGTTCCTCCCGCTCCGACAGTTTCTCCATCAGCGGCCCAATCAAGCGAAAGACCTTCTGCGGATTACCGGTGGCGATAACCTCCTTGGCCCAGGATGATAATTCCCTCTCTCCATGATAGGCCACCGAGGTAAGCTCCCAGCCCGTTGCCAACAGCGCGTTAATGCAAGCTACACTTTCTACGAAAATCTCTCCGTAGCGATGCCGCTTATTGCGATTGCGCTTGAGCACCTCTAGATGCTGAAAGTCATTGGTTTCCCGGTCTAGGTTGATGTACTGCATGCCTGGCACGTCCCTTCCTCACTCTGATCATCCAATACCGAAGGTGAATAGTCTATCGGGATTAGTACAACAAGGGAGATGGGCCTTGGGATTTTGCCGCCCGGTCTCCCTTGATAGATTTCTCTCCTTTATCCTTTGATACCACTCAGTTTAATCCCTTGAATAATCTGCTTCTGGAAGAAAAGGAAGGCGATAATAGCCGGCAGTGATGCCACGGCATTCACCGTCATCGGAAGAATGTAATCCTGGGAGTAAGCACTATTAAAGGCCGGTATCCCCACAGGTAGCGTATACATGGCCTCGGACATGATAATCAAGAAGGGCCAAAGGAAGTTGTTCCAACTGCCAATGAAGGTGAAAATGCCAATGGTGGATAACGCCGGCTTGGACAACGGAACAAAAATCATCCAATACATCCGAAACAATCCACAACCATCAATGCGTGCACTTTCAACCAGTTCATTGGGAACGCCATCAAAAAACTCCTTGAGAATGATCACCGCAAAGGGACCGGCTAAAGACGGCAGGATCAACCCAGAGTAGGTGTTGACCAGGTTTAGATTGTTAGCCAGGTTAAAGAGTGGAATGATGGTTGCTTCTCCTGGAACCATCAGCCCAGCCATGAAAAACACGTAGACGAACTTACGAAAGCGAAAATCGATGCGTGAAATAGCGAAGGCAGCAAGGGAGCTAATAATCAAGACCAACGCAGTGACGGAGACGGCGATGAATAGGCTGTTGAACATCCAGCGACCGATGGGAGCTCGATTGAAAACAGTATAGTAGTTTTGTACAGTGAAGGGCGGTAGGAACCACTGATAAACATGCCTGATGGGAAATCCCTCTCTTTTCAGCGAGGTCATCAGCATCCAGAATATTGGGAAGATAAACAGCAGTGCCAAGCCATAGGACGCTATATACCGAAGGACAACGCTAGGATTAAGCCTCTGTCTCACAGCTCAGTCTCCCCCCATCTTCTCACCCTCATCTGCACCAAGGTCAAGATCATTAGGATTAGAAACAGTGCATAGGACATGGTGGCCGCGTAACCTAAATCATTCTGCCTGAAACCGACCTCGTAGATGTATTGAATGATAGGCCGAGTTGCCGCCCCCGGGCCCCCTCTAGTAATGAGCCAAATCTGAGCAAACACCTTATAACTTGCTATGATCTGGAGCATGGTAACAACCCAGATAATGGGTTTTAGTAAAGGCAAAGTTATATACCAAAACATCTGGCGGGAACTGGCACCATCGATGGAGGCCGCCTCATACAGATGGGCGGGAATGTCCTGCAGAGCGGCTAAGAAGAGAACCATGTTAAAGCCAACGGTCCACCAAAGCGTTGCGACTACAATTACCACCCAAGCGAGATCGGGGTCACCGAGCCAGAAGATCTCCTGCTGGATCCCGATATCCTTGAGCAAAGTGCTGATCAACCCGGAATAGGCTCGGAACACAAACACCATGATCGTCGAGATGACGGCTACGGACAAGATATTCGGCATGAAGAAGGAAAGCCGAAAGAAGGTCTTCCCTCGCAGGTTTTGGTTTGATATCAGAGCCAACAGAAGTCCTGCGATAATAATAGTTGGAGTCGACAACACCACAAAGTACGTCGTGTTTCGCAGCGCCGCCCAGAAGTAGGGATCTTGCAGCATATCACGATAGTTGTCTAAGCCTATGTATCTAACTTTCCGAACAATGGTCCATCGGTGCAGACTCATCCATACCCCTTGGATCATGGGATAGACAACAAAAATGACGTAGACTATGAAGAACGGCAAAATAAAGGGAATAGCAGACAGGTCCTTTTTCAGCTGCTTGCTCATGCGCACGGTACTTTGCCCCCTCTGTACATAAGGTGCAGGAGAAGATTCTCCTGCACCTTTGCAAAGTTACTCTGAAATACAGATCAAGTGGCTATCTAATTGCCCGAATTTCAGCAATCATATTGTCAATTGCCTGTTCCGGAGTTGACGTCTTGGCCCAAATGGTGTCCAAATTCCGGATGGCGGCAGCTCGCACTGCACCAGCCTTTGGACCCCAAGCATCGTACTCGGCAAAATCCGCGGAAGCAGCATAATCAGAGCGATACGGCAAAGCCTGGAACTCCGGCTTATCCAACACCGTTACCTTACTGGGAACATGGCCTGCTCTAGCCCACAGGTCACCATTGCTGGCCACGAAGTCGGCAAAGGTGATAGCAGCCTCCATCTTCGCCTGATCCGCCCGCCGTTGATAGGGCAGGACCAAGGTGTGGGAGTCAGCCCACTGTCCCGGCTGTCCAAAGACTTGCGGGAAGGGAATAACGCCGAACTCAAGGCCTTCCGTAATCTCCCAGATTCCCGTTGCCCAGACACCGGTGATAATCGTTGCGGCCCTGCCATTCTGGAAGGACTCGTAGGTATCCTGCAAATGAAGGGGAATGAACTCATACTTGTAGTACATATCCAGCATGTACTCCGCTGCTCTAATGGCCTTATCTTTGTCGAGAGTAATCTGCCTCAAGTCATCGGAGAACATCGGCGAACCATCCATCTGACGATAGAAGGACCACCAGATCCGATAGGGATCGTCGCCACCGGTGGGAATCGAGGCAGTGAATACGTTGTCTGGAAGAGATTCTTGTAGAGTTGCGAGGAACCGAACAAAACCTTCCGGAGTGTTCTCCAGAATTAGGTTATCATTTTCGTCGAGTAATCCGGCCTCTCTCACGTACGCTTTGTTGTAATAGAAAACAATCGGATGGGTATCGATGGGAACAGCATAGTGCTGACCATCGACCACGGTAGCATCCAAAATGGTCTGGTTAAAGGTATTCCAGTCAACTCTAGCCAAGTCTGCGAGATTATCCAAGGGTTGTAAGAGACCTTCCTCTACCAGTTCAGGAATGCGCGCCGTATGGGCCACAGCGACATCGGGAGCATTCCCGGTGGCAATACCGGTCATCAGCTTTGTGTAATACTCTCCCCACTCCAACAGCGTGCTGTTTACCCTGATATCGGGATGCTGTCTGTTGAACTCCTCCACAATAGCATCCATGTACTCAGCATCGCCACCGGAGAACAAGGTTCAATACTCAATCTCAACGGTCTTTGCTAAGACTGAAGCACTCATAACCACGCACAGAACCAGCGCCAGTAACAAGATTCTCTTCAACCTGAATCCTCCTCATCACAAAGATAGGGTTCATGTTCAATCCCACTGGCTGCCGCGATCATTGGTCCTAAGGACATATCACCTCCTAGCTGCTGCGAACTTTGCTTGACTCCGACGGTTATCGTCGAGAGGGATTGACGCCAAAAATCTCCTTGTACTTCTCCGGTGCTACCTTAGGCTTACGGTCAAAGGTGGCAAGACCGTTGACCTCCTGCTGCACGTCGGTCAGCTGGGTGTAACAGTAACCGCATACTTCCTCTTGGGCTAAAATCGCGAAGGTCAGGTTCTTGATCCGCTCTAACATTTCCTGATAGTCCTTGGCGGCCACACCATATCCCCAGCCCTCGGCCTGCTGCTCCTCCACCTTGACCCCGCCATACTCGGTGATCATGATCGGCTGTCCCTGGTACTCATAGTCGGGAAGCAAGATCGGGAAATTGTGGCTAAAGGCTGCTGCATGCCGGTCTTCCCGGAAATGCTCATACCGAGCCGTCAGTTCTTCGTGATTCTGGGTGTACTCGTGGATGGTGATAATATCCGTGGTGGCCTGCTGCCAACCATCGTTGCTGATCACCAACCGGCTGTCATCCAATGCCTTGGTCAGATAGTACAGGGAGTCTAGATGGGCCTGAGCCCGCTTGCAACCCTGGCGCAACTGCTCAACTCCCCAGCTTTCGTTCATCGGCACCCAAGCCATAATTCCGGGGAAATTGTACAACCGACGGACAACCCGCTGCCACTCCTCGGCGATGTTCATCGCGCCGATTTCATCATAGATATAGCGGGAGGGCATCTCAGCCCAGACCAGCAACCCTAACTTGTCACAGTAGTAATAGAAGTAGGGATCCTCGATCTTTTGGTGTTTGCGGACTCCATTGAAGCCGCAATCCTTCATAAATTGCACGTCCCACTCATACTCTGCGACCTTTTCCGGTGTGCAGATGCCATCGGGCCAAAAACCTTGATCCAGCACCATCCGCAAGTAGTAGGGTTGGTTGTTGAGGTAGATGCGGTTGCCCCTGGCTTCTACCTTACGCATTCCAAAGTAGGTATCGACGATATCCACCGGCTGGCCATCCTGCAGGAGGGTGATCTTCAGATCATACAGGACTGGGTTTTCTGGGCTCCACAACTGGCACTCCGGTACCGATAGTCGCACTTGATTCTCCGGTCTTGGGGTCAAATCGGAGTAACGGGAATGCCGGACAAAAACCGGGAAGGTAGACGAAGCAACGGCCTCACCGGCTAAGGTGATGTCGAAGCGAACCTCCAGGCCCTCGGTCACTTTACTCAGCTGATACTCCAGATCAAGCACCTGGTTGTCGATATCCGGCACCATGCGAAGGTGAGAAATATGAACCTCCGACACCGGCTCCAACCACACCGACTGCCAGATTCCCGTGGTCCTGGTATACCAACAACCCCAGTTCTCTAGGTTGGCACTTTGCTTACCCCGGGGCTGGTCGGTGCTATCCCGGTCAATCACCTGAACTACCAGGCTGTTTTCTCCATCAACTAATAGTGAGGTAATATCAAAGGAAAAGGGCACATAACCGCCGCGATTGGTCCCGGCAAACTGGCCGTTGACCCAAACTACAGACTCATAGTCCACGGCGCCAAAGTGCAACCGGATCCTCTTTCCGCTCCACTCTGCCGGAACGATGAAGCTGCGGCGATACCAAACCACCTCATGGGGTGTGGGATCTTCGATGCCGCTTAACTTGCTTTGAAACACAAAGGGAACTTCGATCTTGCGATCGAAGGCGCCTTCGTCGGTAAGATAGCGCTTATCGTCGGCACAGTCAGCAAAGGCAAAGTCCCAAGTTCCATTGAGAGAGAGCCAATCTTGACGAACAAAATCCGGTCTGGGATACTCAGTCCGATACGCTGTCAATAAACCCACCTCTTTATCTATGATTGTAGCTAGAGCGGTACCTAGCTCGCCATTAGTTTAGACGTATTCCCAATCCTTTCCTTCCCCTCCGGCCTTTGCCTGCACAGCTATGATTAAAAACCAGATAACCGGTTTCCTTCCAAGTTTTGTCAAAATTAAGATTATTCATTATGCGGATACCCTCTTATCCAAGGCTAACCTTATCTTTATGAGGATATCCTCCAACGCTGGACAAAGAGGAATGTTTCAACAGAGGCTGATCAACCTCTGCCGCAGCAGTACTTATACTTCTGACCGCTGCCGCAGGGACAAGGGTCGTTGCGCCCGACCTTAGACATACTTTTCCCTGAGCCCGAATTGGGGGAAAGCCCGGGGCCAAGGGTGGTGCCAACCTCTTGAGGGGTATGTCCCTTCAAGATCCACTGCGGAGTGTGGTTGACAAACTCAGTAAAGGTCAGCAGCAATTCTGACATTTGGTCAAAGGAGTTGACCCCCACCAGCTGCACCAGCCACTGGTTCATTTCAACCATCGAAACATCATTGTTCACCTGATACCATGCTTCAATCATAATGGCCTCAACTTCATCGACGGAGATCCCGTGACAGCGCCGCAATCGCTCCGCCAATGTTTTTTGGTGAGGGGTCCAAGGCAGGTGTCCCTTGGTGGCGATGTCCCGCAGTAGCCCCGGAGCCACTGGCTTATAGGCTAGAAGGGGACGCTTGGCCTGCTCCTGAGCGATTTCCTCGGGATTTCTTACTTCCGCTGCGGCGAACTTTCCATCGGCAAAGTTGATGCCCCCATCGTTCAGATGGACTTCATACAATAACTCAAAGAACCGGCGAAAATCCTCCATCTCAGGAAGGTGTTCCTGCACCAAAGTCAGCAGCTCATGACAGGAGGCCACCCCATAAAGGACCAGCATTCCGCGGGCCAGCTGCAGAGCCTGGGTATTAACCCGGGCCCCTTGCCGCACCCTGGGATCGGAAATCAAATCTGCTATATGGGGAACCAAGTCCTGGGGCATAGCCCAAACGTCGACATCATCGATCACTCCAGGAAACACCAGTCCCCGACGCAGCAAAGACAACAAGGGTTCCGTCAATTCACCGTTGAGAATTCCCTGGCAGGCCACCAGTTTCTCAAGGGTCCGAAGCTGCTTTTCCGTGAGAACCACCGCCCACTGGGACAGATGCTCCGGAATCTGCTCTGCAATGGCCTGGGCCAGGGGCCCCTTGTTGAGATGACTGATCCCCTTGAGCTCCCAGATGCGACGAAAGCCGTCGAGACTCTCCTTGGTTTGCTGCATCAGGTATTGGTAGTAATCAGCCTTCACCGGCACTTGGCCGAGCCAGAGTTCAATCTGCTGGCCGTGATCTATCTGAAGCATAGTGTTCGCTCCTCCTGTTTCCAGTGCCACATCTCTTCCAGGGCGATAAGCCGGCAGCAACTTTTTTGGGAAAATTCGTGATTAATCAATGAGTTCGCAGCAAACCAGACATCCCCTGCAAATCGGTACCACCACACCCTTTGCTGGGATTGGCGGTGATGCTGGAGGGGTAACGGGAATTGTCGAGAATAGCAGGATAAACAGATACCGCCCAGTCCTTTGCCGGTATCTTCGGTAAGAAACTACCTGAGGAGGAATGTGAAATGCGATGTTCCCGATTAGCAAGATTACTAGTCGCAGTCCTAATTCTCACTACGGTTCTGGGAAGTTCCGGGATCGCCTTGGGGCAACGGATTACCGCCGCTAACAATGATCTTTCCATTACCGTCTACAACCAGGGTCTGGGCTTAGTCAAGGAGATTCGCCGGATTCATGTCGACTCTGGCATCACCAATGTCACGGTATCGGATGTGGCGGCCCAGCTGGACCCCACCTCGGTACATTTTCGTTCCCTGAGCAATGCCTCTACCCAGGTACTGGAGCAAAATTTTGAGTATGACCTGGTCAACCAAAGCCGCCTGTTAGAGAGATATCTCGGCCAGGAAATCGAACTCATCGACGACAACAACACCAGCCGACGGGTCACATTGCTGGCCCATCAGGGGGGCAATTTGGTGGTAATGGAGGGAGATCGCATTGTCATCGATCCTCCCGGGCGGATTCGCTTGCCAAGGCTGCCCGATGGACTGATCATCCGTCCCACGCTGATGTGGCTGGTGAGCAGCCAGACTGCGGGACCCCAACTGGTTGAACTCACCTACTTAACCAGAGGGATTAGTTGGTACGCAGACTATGTCGGTGTGCTGACGCCTTCGGGAGAACTGGCCCTGAGCGGCTGGGTAACCCTGGAGAACAACAGCGGTAAGTCCTACGAAAACGCCAACTTGCAGTTGGTAGCCGGAGACATCAACCTGGTCTCGGACTCTCAGGTTCGGCCTGAAAACCTGCTGGTCCAACGGGCCCAGGCTCCCTACACTGCGCAACCGCAGTTTGTTGAGGAAAATCTCTTTGAATATCATCTGTATACCCTAGATCGACGAACCACCATCAAGGACCGACAGATCAAACAGATTGGTTTACTCAGCTGCGACAGTGCCGAGACGGACACGGTATATCTCCTGGAAAATAACGTATGGTATAACGGCAGTTCCCCCATCAAGGTAATGCTGCAAACGGAGAACTCCGAAGCCAACGGTCTAGGGATTCCCTTGCCCCAGGGCAAGGTCCGCCTGTATCAAGCCGACAGCTCCGGAGAGCTGCAGTTTATCGGAGAAGACAGCATCGAGCATACGCCCAAGGACGAGGTCCTTCGCTTACATGTCGGCAATGCCTTTGATATTCGCGGCGAAGTGACTACCCTAGGCAGCCGGGAAATAACTAAAGATACCAAGGATGTCACCCGGCAAGTTATTATCCGCAATCATAAGGAGGAGGCCATCACCGTTGTAGTCACCGAGAAAATCTGGGGAACATGGGAGCTCCTGGAGGCCAAGGAAGAGTACCGGATTCCCGACGCCAATACCCTGGAATTTACCGTCTCCATCGAGCCCGGGGAAGAAAAGCGCTTTACCTATCGGATCCTCCTTTAAGCCATCCCAGAGAAAACTTCAAGGCGCCTCCATTGAGGCGCCTTGAAGTTTTCCTATCACTTGCACTCTCTTAGGCCGAGGAGCGGCGCCACTGCTGCAATGCCTGCTCCGTGGCCCGGCGACCCTGTTCCACAAAGGTCTCTGCCTGCTCGGTATCCGTTAGTTTAGCCTTGAATTCACAGGGTCGGATGATTAAATCCGCATAGCGGGGCAAGGTTTCCGCCGCGTATCGATCGGTAATCAATGTTGTCCCTCGACTCAATACCTGAAAAAGGTTAAAATCCCCGGAGTCCTCATCCTCTTGCACCCTTGGCGGCACCGCCAGATCCACGGCAATCACCTGCTCTATGTCCGTCTGGCTAAAGAGTCGAACCGGTACCGGATCGGCAAAGGCTCCATCGATGAGCCAGCGGCCCTTAAGTTCCATCGGCTGGAAGACAAAGGGAATGGAGCAACTGGCCCTCACCGCGTCCACCACCGACACCCCCGTTATATAAACATAGCCTGGAGGCAGCACCGGGACAAAGTCCCGGGAGCCAAAGACCACCGCTTCGCCGCTGACCAGGTCTGTGGCAACGGCGTAGGTGGGAATCAGCAGATCTTCGAAGGTTCTATCCCCGAGAAAAACCTGAAGCCATTCCCGAAATCGCTCTCCCTTGATTAGACCACTGGGAGCCCGGGAACTCCTTCGGCTTTCCGTTCCCAGGTAATCCCGCAGCACACTAATTCCCGCCACCAAGAGCTGAAATCGGGGCATTGTCAAATCGGTAAAGAGATCCGCGGGCAACTGGTCCATCAATTCTTGCATCCGCTCCGAATTGTACCCCGCAGCATAAAGGCAGGCAACTACGCTCCCGGCGCTGGTTCCCGCCAGGATATCAGGTTTGAGCCCTTCCTCTTCCAAGACAGACAATACACCGACATGGGCGGCACCCCGCAGGCCACCACTGCCTAAGGCCAGTGCTAGATTGTACCTTCGCTCCGACGGTGTCCTCGGGGAGGCTGGCTCTGGTCCCAAGGACCTCCACAGTCGCTTTAGCTGTTCCTGTGCCTGTCGCCAAACACCTGGTTTCGATGGACTCATCCCCACACCCACTCCCCTCTGCAAGCAGTGAACTTATATCTACTCTACCCGTTTTTTTGCAGCAATCCCTGCTCTATCCTGATATGCGAAGTAAAGTTACAATTTGCTCCAACAAAGTGTTTCAACAGCACCGAAAGCAGGTAGATACTATGGCAAGGATCCCCATATTTTGGGAATGTTTCGAAACCATTGTTATCTAGAGAGGGGGGAGTTTAGTGCTTCGACTGAATATTGTCGGGAGAATCGCTGCTTATGTCGCAGCAGTGGTAGTAATCGTCTGCCTTGGCTTGGGCTACTTAGCCTATTACTCCAGCCGGGCTGCTGTGATCGAGGAAGTTAAGGTTGCCCTGCAGTCTCAGGCCGGCGAGTCTATCAGGTTGTTAGAAAGCCGCATCGAAACGCAGCTGACGGCTCTAGAAACCATCGCCGCCAGGCCGGAAATAGCCAGCATGGATTGGAACATACAGCGCTCGGTACTTGACAGTGAGTGGCAACGGCTGGGAAACTTCTTGGCGCTAGGTGTGGTCGATACCGGAGGCAACGTTCGCTACAATGACGGTGCTACCGCCAATCTCAGTGATCGTGAGTACGTCCGCCGGGCCCTAATGGGCCAGTCCACGGTATCGGAACCCTTGATCAGCAAGGTCACCGAGGAAATGGTCCTGATGTTTGCTGTTCCAATTAAACGGAACGACCAAGTGGTGGGAGCACTAATTGCCAGGCAGGAAGGTACTACTCTATCGGAGGTTATCGCCGACCTGGGTTTTGGAACTGGTGGCTGGGCTTACATCATCGGCGCCGACGGCACCATCTATGCCCACCCCAGACAGGACTGGGTTATGGAGCAGAGGAACCTTTTCACCGATACCGCTGAACTGCGTAATGCTGGACAAGCCCTTCGGGGCCTAGGGAGCAGCCGCACCGGGGTAATCAGATACGAGATTGAGGGACGAACCCTGCTGGCGGGAGTAGCGACGATGCCCACCACCGGCTGGAGCCTCGCGGTAGGGGCCCTGGAACAGGCTGTGTTGGCCCAGGTCCTCAAGTTGAGGACCTACCTGGTACTGGCCACGGTGCTCAGTATTGGTTTGGGTATCGCGGTAGCCGTTGTGGCCGCGCGGGCCATTGCCAAACCCATCCGGGAGGCGCAGCGGGTTATTAGTGTAACGGCCTCGGGAGACCTGACGGAGGAGCTTAACATCAAGCGCAGGGACGAGGTAGGAGTCCTGGCCGAAGCCATCAACCAGACCATCGCCCACATGCGCCACACACTGAGCCTAGTCTCTGCCGCCACCGATGAATTGACCCACACCAGCATGCAATTGGCGGCCTCTTCCGAGCAGGTCAGTGCCTCGGTGGAGGAAGTAGCCAGTACCACTAACGAGTTCTCCCACACTTTGGAGAACACGAACCTGCGAGCCCAACACATGCGGGAGGAAGTGCAAAGGGTTGCCCAGCGGGCGACCGAAGGTAGCGAGGCATTGACGGAAATGGTGGATCAGGTGAGGCAGGCTCGGGATAACAGTCAGCGCCTGGTTCAAGACATTGAAGGACTTGGCGCCATTTCCCAGGAAATCGGGAAGATTGTCAATGTCATCTCCGGTATCGCTGAGCAAACCAACCTCCTGGCCCTCAACGCTGCCATTGAGGCCGCTCGAGCCGGCGAACATGGGCGGGGCTTTGCAGTGGTGGCCGATGAGGTGCGCCAATTGGCAGAGCAATCGGGCCAGGCAACTACCGAAATCACCGCCATGATCGCTCAGATCCAGGGGGGCATCGCAGGAGCCGTCACCGATATTAACAGGGATGCCCAGCGAGCGGAACTGGCGTTGACCAGCGTCGAGGCCAATGGCGAAATCCTCCAGGAAATCATCCAAGCAGTTACCACGGTTGCCAACGATATCCAGGAGATCACCCAAAGTCTAGAGGCAATTAATATTGGCGGACATGAAATCGCCAGTGCCAGCGAAGAGCAGGCTGCTTCTATGGAGGAAGTGGCCGGCGCGGCTCAGGCCTTAACGGACATGAGCAACGAGCTTCAGGATCTCGTCGCTCGCTTCCGCCTGGAGAAGTAGGCTACCGGCGCTATTTAAGGGTGTGCATGTACTTTTCCGCTTCGTACCAAGGGACGATAAAGGAAGTTCCCTTGGCGCAGAAAACCGATGATGAGGGATTGGCAGTGTCTCGGTCCTTGTCATACCCGATGGAGGCAATCACTTCCTCGGGGTTGTGGCAGGGCTCATACCCATCAAAGACACAGGTAATGCTGCCCCGTCCCTTGGTGAAGGAGACAAGCTCCACACTGTAGTCCATAAAGGTAGCCACTGGCCCTCTGCCTTCAAGGTAGAGGGTCTTTCCTTGGTGGATGGGCGGATCAAAGGTTCCCTGCAGCCGCTGGATATCGGCGATCACCCTCCCTAAATCAGCCTCATCGACGTAGATTTGAAACCGGTAGTAGGGTTCCAAGAGGATGGACTCCGCCTTTTCTAATCCCTGTCGAATTGCCCGATGGGTAGCCTCGCGAAAATCCCCACCAGCGGTATGTTTTTCATGGGCCAGGCCTGCCTGGAGCACAATGTTGACGTCGGTCAGCGGAGCTCCAGTAAGAACACCCCGATGGGTTTTGTCAAAGACGTGGGACCGAATAAGCCGCTGATAGTTCAGGGGCAAATCGTCGACATGGCATTCGCTGGCAAAGGTAATCCCCTTACCCCGAGGATTAGGTTCCAGACGCAGCTGAACTTCGGCGTAATGACGCAGCGGTTCAAAGTGTCCAAATCCCACCACGGAAGCGGCAATGGTTTCCCGGTACTGTACCTGAGGTGGTCCAAAGGTAACGGCCATCCCAAAGCGGGAGGCGATTACCTCCTCCAGTACCTCCAGCTGGATCCTACCCATCACACTGACCAAAATTTCCCCAGACTCCTCCTGGAAGGTCACCGCCAGCATTGGATCTTCATCGGACAAAAGACGCAGCCGCTGCAGGCATTGATCCACTGGGGTATCATCCTGCAGGATCACCCTCGCGCGTAGGGCAGGTACCAAGGGGGAGCTTTCCTGGGTTGGGGTAATGATCTGATCCGTAGTCAGCACAGTGCCGCACACCGGGGTCTTCAGCCCCGTCACTGCAATGACATCACCGGCAACGGCCCGCTGCCTCGTCTCATATCTGGCGCCATTGTAAACCCGAAGGGTATTAACCTTTTCCACCACCACTTGCCCCTCTGCGTCAAAGCGAAACTCATCCCTTACCTGCAGGGTCCCCGCCAGTGCCTTGAGAAAGACCAACCGATTCCCGTCGGGCTCATGGCGAATCTTGTAAACTCTGCCGACAAAACTGGGTTCATCGGCCGCGACCTGATACTCCGTCACAGTTAGCAAGGAAAAGAGGTCCAGAAATTCCTTGACACCAAGATCCCGCAGGGCTGATCCGGAAGTCACGGGAAAACATTTTCGCTGCTTAATTAGGTCTATGAGGTGCCGACGAAGAAGTTCAGGAGTATCCTCCCCCTCTAAATAGGCCAATAGAAACTCTTCATCTCGTTCTGCAACAAACTCCGCCACCTCTTCCGGGGGCTGAAGCAGTGCCGTGGGACCGGCTAGATAGAGGCTGTCTGCCGTCAATCGGTCCCGAATTTCCCCCAAGACCCGGGGCAGTTGGAAGGTGGCTAGATCCCTTTTGTTAACAAAGATGAAGGTAGGCACCCCTTGGTCCTGCAAAAGGCGAAAGAGCGTCGTTGTATGGGCCTGCACGCCGGCAGTGCCGCTGACTAACAGGATTGCGTAATCCAACACCCCGATGATTCGCTGAGTCTCCCCGGAGAAGTCCACGTGTCCTGGGGTATCGATTAGGTAGTAAATATCATCTTGCCAATGGAAATAGGCCTCTTCGGCGAAGATGGTGATTCCCCGCTGTTGTTCAAGGGCATGGGTATCAAGCCAAGCCCCCGGTTGATTGCCAGGACCTTGGCCGCGTATTACCCCGGCGTGGTACAAAATCTGTTCCGAAAAGGTTGTCTTTCCAGCATCGACATGGGCAAAAATTCCAATGGTCTTTCTCATAATTCACCTACTGCGAAAGGCCCCATGGCCTAGTTCTATCCATCCTGCATCAACTCCACCGGTCTTCCCGTCTCCCGGCTTAAGTTGGCGGCCTCAATAAAGGCAACAATCTCTAGGGTCTCCTCGATATCCAGGGGAGATCGCTTCTGCCTAAATAAGATCATCACCTGTTCTAACAGACTGGCGTAATAGGGTTTAGGGTTGGCATACACATCGACGAATTGACTGCCCTGGGTTGTATGTACCACTGCGCCAAAATCGTTGTTTCCCCGGCGATTTCCCCTGACCGTTCCCAGTCGACCATCCTCCCACTCTCCCACGATGACATCGTAATCTTCTGTTCTGTGGGCCGTTACCCGGCGGCACCCCCTGCCTAGGATAGCATACAGCATTTCAACTGCGTGAATCCCATACCAAAAAAGTCCCGGCTGTGTCGGCGCCATGGCCATGGGACCGTAGGTATCGGCCCCAACAATAGTCTCCTTCTCACAACGGGCCAGCACCCCAGTCAGCTCTTCGGCATAGCGCAGGGCAGAGGAACTCATCAGGGGGACCTGGTACTTTCGAGCCAGATCCACCATTTCCTTGGCATCCCGGTAGCTGACGGCAAAGGGTTTGTCAACGAATACCGGCTTGCCATAGGGGGCAATCTCCCGAAACTGGGCCAAATGCACCCGGCCGTCAACGGACTCCAGCAAGATAGCGTCACTGGTCTGGGCCACCTCGGCGATGGAATCAACGATCTTCACTCCAAACTCCTGAACCTGCTGGGTGAATCCCTCCAGTCGAGACCAACTCATCTCCCAATCCGGTGATCCACCGGGAAAGGCGCAGATCACCTGGGCCCCCGGCACATGGTATTGCGCCTCGGGATTGTTAAGTAACTGGGTAAAGGCAACCACATGGGAGGTATCCAAACCAATCATTCCAACTTAGACCGCCACCATCTCCACCCCAATCTGGTTTCTTTGTCCTTGCAGTATTTCACTTCTTGACTTAGAACGGGCCCCCTTCCCATGGCCCTCGATATTCCCTGACGACACCGCAGCTGAGAGAGGATAAAGCCCGATGGTAGCGGAAGAAAGGAAAGGGTGGTAAATCCCAAAAGAAGGATAGCGAAAGTTAGCTTGGGAGGGAGTCAATTGCCAATCACACCAGACTATGAACAGCGAGTCTACGCTGGTGTTTTAGGAAAGATTATCGGTGTCTACCTCGGTCGACCCTTTGAAGGATGGACCTACGAACAGATTATGTCGCAGCTGGGGGAAATCAATTACTATGTGCACGACCGACTGGGCAAACCCTTGATTGTTACCGACGACGACATTTCCGGTACCTTTACCTTTCTCAGAGCTTTACCCGATTACGGAAATACCAAGGACATCACGCCGCAGCAGATTGCCCAAACTTGGCTCAACTACCTCATCGAAAACCGGACCATCCTGTGGTGGGGTGGGCTGGGTAATTCCACGGAACACACCGCCTACCTTCGCCTCAAACAGGGCATTCCCGCACCCCAAAGCGGTTCCCGGGAGCTGAACGGGAAGGTAGTCTCCGAGCAGATTGGGGCCCAGATCTTCATCGATGGGTGGGGAATGGTTTGCCCCGGCGATCCAGAACTGGCGGCAGACTTTGCCCGACGGGCGGGATCCGTCAGCCACGACGGTGAAGCCATCTACGGGGCCCAGGTAATCGCTGCCATGGAGGCCTAGGCCTTCGTGGAATCGGACCTTGACAGGCTAATCGATACCGCGGTGGCTCTGATTCCCAAGGATTCCATAATCTACCGGATGATCGCTGATATCAGGGAGTGGCGGGAGCGGGAATCCGATTGGCGCAAAGCCCGGGAACTCCTAGCCGCAGAATACGGCTACGACAAATACGGGGGAAATTGCCACATTGTACCTAACCACGGCCTAATTATCCTCAGTCTACTGTATAGCGAAGACAGCTTCCAAAAATCTCAGATGATTGTCAACACGGCCGGTTGGGATACCGACTGCAACGCCGCCAATGTGGGCTGTATCATGGGCATCAAGAACGGACTGGAGGGCATCGATGCCGGAGCGGATTTCCGAACCCCGGTGGCCGATCGCCTGTATATCCCCACCGCCGATGGCGGCCGAGCAATTTCCGATGCCGTGATTGAAACTTATCACATCGTCAACATCGGCCGAGCTTTGGCTGGGTTGGACCCGGTGGCTCCAAAGGATGGTGCCCGCTTCCACTTCAATCTGCCGGGCGCAGTGCAAGGGTTTGTGCCCGAGGATAGCAGCGAGGTTCAGGGAACCACCAAAGTCTATAACGTCGAGGGATACAGCCGCGAGGGAACCCGCAGTTTAGCCATCGAATACAATCATGTTGCCCCCGGTAGACCTGCCCGGGCAGCCACGGCAACCTTCGTACCTGAATCAGCCATCGAGATGCCCGGTTACCAGCTCTTGGCCTCACCGACTCTCTATCCCAGTCAGCAGGTTAAAGCCCGCATCGTCGCCGATGAGCAGATTACTGGAGAGGCCACCTGTCAGTTGTATATTAGAGTGTACAATGACCAGGATCGGCTCACACCGGTCTATGGTCCCGCGGTGCATCTTATCCCCGGGGTGGAGCATGAATTCCAGTGGACCATCCCCGATACCGGCGGGTACCCAATTGCGGAAATCGGGGTTGAGGTCAGCTCCACGAGCCGAGCCGATGGCCGCATTTATTTAGACTATTTCACCTGGGGTAACACTCCCACTACGGTGTTCCGTCGGCCGGACGCCGGAGGTAAGATGTGGCTCAGGGCCTGGGTCAATGGGGTGTCCGAGGTCTACACCGGGGCAGACATGTACCGCCTAATCCAGAACGAAGGCACCGGTCTTCTGATCCAAGGGATGCGCGAGTGGACCGACTACCAAGTTACCACCAAGGTCACTCCCCATCTTGCCAAGTCTGCGGGCATTGCCGTCAGGGTCCAGGGGATGAAACGCTATTACGCCCTGCTTTTGACCACGGAGGGCAAGATTCAGTTAGTCAAGGCCCTTGATGACACCACCGTCCTGGCATCCCAGGACCTTGCTTGGGAGTACGGGCAAACCTATGAGCTATCTCTAGAAGTGGTCGGCAATCGGCTCCGGGGCTGGGTAGCGGGAGAGCTGGTCTTTACCTATGAAGACACCGACGGTCCCTTGACGGAGGGCGCGATCGCCCTGGTCTGTGAAGAGGGTCGAGTCGCGGTGGATTCTGTGGCCCTCACCGCCGTTGAAGCCTAACGGCTAGAGACATACTTCTGGCCTAAAATCCAACAAGCCACTGACTTTGGGTCAGTGGCTTGCTATTTCTACTATTCCTTCACCGCAGCCACCTGGGCCATCGCCAAGTCCGCCGCGGGTACATCATCGGGAGTATATGTATCCACCATTTTCTGGAGTAAATCCCTAATGGACTGTCCATCGCCGGATTCGGCCGTCTGGACCAACCGCTCCAGCATAAACCTAAGCTGGTCAAAATCACAGGGCGAAAGGATCGCGGTAAAGATCTTTTCATGCTGAGTGGCATTGGTATTTTCCTCATCGGCCAGCAGTTCTTCATACAGCTTCTCCCCTGGCCTTAACCCCACATACTGAATCTCGATATCCCGACCGGGTTCCAAGCCCGAGAACCGGATCAGGTCCTCGGCCAACTGCTTGATCTTCACCGGCTCGCCCATGTCCAGTACCATCACTTGCCCTCCCCGTCCCAAATGTCCTGCCTGAAGGACCAACTGACAGGCCTCGGGGATGGTCATGAAGTATCGAGTCATCTCTGGATGGGTGACGGTAACGGGCCCACCTTCGGCGATTTGACGTTTGAACAGCGGCACTACGGAGCCGGCGCTGCCGAGAACGTTGCCGAATCTCACCGCGACGAACTCCGTGCTGCTGGTCTCATTGATGGATTGAATCACCATCTCCGCCAGGCGTTTGGTGGCTCCCATCACATTGGTGGGATTAACGGCCTTATCCGTTGAGATAAGAACAAACTTCTCCGCCTGATACCGGGAAGCTGCCTCGGCCACAATCTTGGTGCCAAAGACATTGTTCTTGATGGCCTCACCGGGATTGTACTCCATCATCGGCACATGCTTATGGGCCGCGGCATGGAAGACCACATGGGGCTGCACCTGCTTAAATACCCCATCAATCCGCCGGGCGTCTTGAATACTGGCGATCACGGGGTAGAATTGGAGATTAGGCCTAGTTTTTCGCAGCTCCAACTCAATGTGATACAGATTGTTCTCCGAATGATCGAGAATGACCAGAAGCTGGGGATCGAATTTGGCAATCTGCCGACAGAGCTCCGAGCCGATGCTCCCGCCCCCACCGGTGACAATAATCCGCTTGCCAGAGAGGAACTGGCGAATTCCTCCGGTGTCCAGGCGAATGGGATCTCGATGCAGCAAGTCCTCGATCTGGGCCTCCCGCAGCTGGCCAATGGTAGCTTTGCCGTCGACCAACTCATAAAGCCCAGGCAGGACCTTGATCTTCACTCCGGTGTCTTGACACAGGTTAACCACCCGTCGAATCGCTGCACCGGGAGCGGAAGGCATGGCAATGATCACTTCCGAGATGTTCCTTTGGGTAATCAGCTGAGGTAGGCTGGTGGTATCGGCTACCACCTTGACCCCATAGACCACTTTATTTAGCTTACCGGGATCATCGTCGACGATGGCTTGTACGGAAATACCTAATTCAGGATGACGATTGAGTTCCTTCATAATCATGGCCCCGGCATCGCCGGCTCCCACCAGAATCGCTCGCTTTTTGCCCTTCCGAGCCCTCCAGGCCCGAAAACGCTCCACCACCCCAATCTTAAGCGCCAATCTTGCTCCACCGAGCAGGAAGCCCGTCAGCAGAATCTGAAAGGCAATCACACTGCGGGGAACGATTAGGGAGCGGTGGATAAAATGAATGAGGGTAAGGGTACCCGCGGAACCAAAGAAAATCGAAGTCCCCAGAAATAACATTTCCCTAATACTGGCATATCTCCAGACCTTGTCATACATCCGAAAAACAACAAAGGATGCTAAGTAAGCCATCGATGTCAAGAGAAAAAGAAACGGCATCTCATCGGTAAAAACCCCCGGGATTCTGCCCTCAAAACGCAGCCAAAATCCTAGATACAGGGCCATGTTAACCACCAGCACATCGTAGACAGCTAACAGGACATTAATCCGGGTCAGAGCCAATCAAATCACTCCAAAAACATGCTGGGCCACGCCCCTGTGGCCCAGCACAGTGATATTTGCGCTATAGTTTGTATTCTTCTGTCTGTTCCCTGTGTCCTGCCTTGATCCCGGCAAAGTCTTAGATTAGCCTTCGGCTATCCTTAGCAGGAGCGCAGCCACACCCTCATCTCTCCTGGTTCGCGGTGATCCCAGGCGTAGTAGGGAATGGCCTTGATGGTAACGGGGACCCTTTTTTCCGCCGTATCGGACTTGGCGCGATACAAGGTCCCTTCCCAATCTCCATCATCAACTGCGAAGGCCTCGGCGGAGACGGTGACCACACCGCCCAGAAGGTCCGGTTCAAACTTAACCGCAAATTCAGTGTCAGTGGGTACCACTATCCGATGCAAGGGCACAGGATTGTCAACGGCCTCCAGGCAATACACCACCGGGCCCCGTTGGATGGCTACGACCCCCGCATTGGCTGCCACCGCGGGGTGGGACTCCACCAATTCCACAGGCATTGGCAAGTACAGTTCCACCACATCACCGGGCCACCAGAGGCGGTGAATCTTGACATACCCCGACTCAAGGGTCTTATGATGGTCCCAAATTCGGCCCCTTACCCTAACCTGCGCCGACCGAGCCCAACTGGGGATCCGCAGCGCCAGGGTGAATTCCGCCGCTCGCTCCGGAGCAACCACAAGCTTGATATCACCATCCCAAGGGTAATTAGACCTTTGCGACAACTTGACATTGAGGTCGCCAACCCTTACGTTACCTTCCCCTGCAACATACAAGTTCACATAGGCTGTATCCGCGGATTCGGAATAAATATATCCGCCAATAGAAGCAATCAGGCGGGATATATTCGGCGGACAGCAGGCGCAGCCAAACCAACTTTGCCGATGGTGATTTCCTTTACTGGCCAAGGGATTTACATAGAAGAATTTCTCTCCATCCAGGGAGATACCACTGATGGAACCATTATAGAGGGCCCGTTCCATTTCGTCAGCGTACCTGCCGTCGCCATCGATATGAAGCAGGCGGTGGTTCCAGAAAATCAGGCCCACGGCCGCGCAGGTTTCAGCATAGGCGGTCTCGTTGGGAAGATCGTAGTCAACGGTAAAGCCCTCGTTGTCTCGGGAGGGCCCGATTCCTCCAGTAATGTACATCCGCCGCCGGCAAACATTCTCCCACAACCGGCGACTGGCCTCAATCAGGGCTTCATCGCCGGTCTCAATCCCCACATCCACCATGGCGCAGTACATGTACATCGCCCGAACGGCATGCCCGGTAACTTCCCTTTGTTCTCTGACGGGAAGGTGATCCTGACAATAGCGGCTGTCGAAGGTGTCCCCTTGACAGAAGAAGTGGCGGTTGAGCCTAGCGTCTTCTTCCGACAGATGGGCCAACTCCCTTTCAAAGACTGAGGGCTTTTGTCCCCGCTGATAGAGGAAAAACATACTCAGGGCCAAGTACCGCTCGTTGCCGGTAACCCGATACAGCTTAACCAGAGCCAATTCGATTTCCTGATGTCCCGGGGCCCCATCGCGTTTTCCGGGACCAAAGACGGAGTCGATGTAATCCGCGTACCTACACATCGCATCCAACAGGGTTCGCTTTCCCGTTGCCTCATAGTGGGCCACTGCCGCCTCGATTAGATGTCCGGCACAGTACAGCTCATGCCACATCCCCAGGTTCTTCCACCGCTTTTCCGGCTCCACCACGGTGAAATAGACGTTGAGATATCCATCTGGCTGCTGGGCCGAGACGATCTTGGCGATTACCTCGTCCAGCAGTGCTTCCAGCTTGGGATCGGGATGGGTGACCAGGGAGTAGCTTGCGGCTTCAATCCACTTGGCTACATCGGAGTCCCAGAAATAATGGGGCATCGGTTCCATGCCTGGTTGCCAATTTAGGTCAAAGGCATCGATTCGGCCTGTTTGCTTACACTCCTGATACTGATGGGGAATCGTCCGCTCCCGATTTACCGTCATCCGGGGTTTCCAAAAGCTGTCCTCCACGGTTACCTGTGAAAAGGATACAGCCTGCATCTTCGTCTTGATGTCCTGTCGACTCATGGTTTTCCCTCCATTGCTTAATCCCGCTTAATCCAAGGAAACTCCGTAATCCGCAGATGGGTCGATCCATAGGGGATAAGGACCAACTCTTCCATCGGCTCCTGGGAAATCACAGGACTGGGAGGAGGCGGTGCGGCGGAGTTTTTCTCCATTCCCCACTCCTTAACCCTCCGCCCCGGCACCTTGAGACTCACGGGAGCTCCCTCCGGAGAAAAGGGCATATCCCCAAGACTGCGGCTCTCTACCTTAACGGCGGCCTCGGGATCGGCGATGTCTATCTCTAGTCCATAGTTCCAGGCTGTGGTGGGATGCACTTCCCAGTCACCGTGGGGAGGAACCCCGCCGATCAACTTCCACTCCTCACCGATTGCCAGGGAGAAGACTAAGGGGCCCCGCTTTAGGGCCACCGCCCCCTGGTAACGCTCTTCAATACGGGTGGCCATAGGCAAGGTCAAGGTGACACTGTCACCGGGATGCCACTCCTGCTCCAGAGTAACGAAGGTCCCGGCCTCGGGGTTTACAGTCTCTCCGTTAGGCAGTCGGATCTCAGCCCCACTAGCCCAAGCGGGAATCCGCAGGACCAAGGGGAAGGTCACGGGATGCTCCCCCTCGATACGAAACATCAGAGTATCATCAAAGGGATAGTCCGTTACTTCATGAATCGTTACCTTCTCACCCGAAGGCAAACGAGTGGTAACCACCGATGGGCCATAGGCTACTGCCGCCAAGCCGCCGAAGGAGGTTGCCATCCACAGACTGGAGACAAACTTGGGCCACCCCTGATGCATGTTAGCGGTACAGCACCCGAAGTTGGGCTCCAGTCCGAAGATATTGGCATCGGGACCGTTGCTCCAATCCCTTTCCGCCACGTTACAGATCACCTGATTGGCCTGCTGATCATACTGGTGGGCCCACATATCGGGGGTAAAGGTAGCCGGCAGAGCGTTATAGGTAATGGATTCTAAACGGTCTGCCAAGAGGGGATCTCCCAGCACCGAAAGCGCATACTCCAAAGAAAACATGTACTCCACTACGGCACACAGTTCCGTTCCTTGAGAGGGGCTGCGACCGGCGAAGTGCTCATCTCCGGAAAACAACCCAGTAACTTGCCCGTGGTATCCATCGAGATTTTCTAACGCGCTGTACAATCCATCTTTGGCAGTTGGGTCTCCGGTCTGCCGATACCACACCACCGGGGCCTTAATCCCCATGGCATTGTTCACCACATGGGTTTCCAGGGTGCGCTGATCAATAGGTTGCTTACCGGTGTATCGAAAGTTAGTAAAATGATCCAACCAGTCGTACCCCTGCTCCCTGACGAGATGGGCTAAGTTCAAGAGCCATTCTTCTCCGGTTTTCTCGTACAACCAGTGGATTGACAGCACCAAATCGGCCCACCGAAACTTACCCCAGGACACCAAAGGAGTGCCCGGTAGGTTGGCCTCCAAGTACCGAAAGAACTTGGTCATCACGTCAAGAACCCGTTGATCCTGGCTCACTTCGTAGTACTGGGTCAGGACCTTACAGACCACGAAAATCGGCCAGGGGTCCCGCTCCGGTTGCCTGGGATCCTCAGCCCGAACGGGCCCGATCCAACCGTTTTCCTCTTGGTAAGTGAGGAAGACTTCGATCCATTTTTGGGCTTTTCGCTGCAAAATTCCGTTATCAATTAAGTAGGCTAAGGGCAATAGCCCATCGAGGTAATAGGGGCCTCGCTCCCAGCCATCTTTGTTTCCGCCCAGCCACTTGTTATTAGGGCCAAGATCCTCCCAAAACTCATCAATATGACCGGTCAGCCCATCGGCTTGAATCTCCAGCTGCCGCTTCAACCAGCCCTGGGGTTTGACCGTTCCTAGGGGTAGGGGCCGAAAACGCCGGTCCTGCAATTTGTTCGCCATACTACGACCTCCGGTTGTCTCTATTTTTCTCATGAAATCCCCTATGATAACCCTTAACCAATTTCGGTATTGTGCAATTCCTTCCAGTCTCTGGCAAAGATTCGTGATACCGCTTTCCTTCCCCTTTGGCGCGGTGGGGACTGCCCAGCGGTATCCATTTTCGCTACTTCTGGACAAAAAAGAAGATCCCTGGTAGAACAAGGATCTTGGCCTATGGTGGTGATCAATTGATTTACTGCAGTCGATTCAGAAACCAAGCGGTGTGCAGGTCCTCATCGATCAGGTTCTCGACTAGGACCGAGGTGACGGGGTGAGCTGGATCCAAGGCATTAATGGCCGAGCGGTAATCTTCCATGGCCCTCTGCTCCAGCTCAATGTTCATGCGCAGCAGCTTGTCCACAGAAATTGCCCCTGAGATGACTCCCAAAATACGGCCAGTAATGGGGCCGATGACTTCACTGGCCTTAGCCGGGGCCTCACCCAACTTCTCAATCTCTTTCTTTATCCGCTGGACATGGCTTTGCTCAATACTTGCCAGATGCCGGAACACCTGCTTGAGATAGGGATCGGTTACCGCCTCACTTTGCAAGGTATACATCCGGACCTGGCTCAACTCCAAACCATAGAAAAACTGCAGTCTGCTGACTAAATCCTGTGTATCCACTGCTCTTCCCCCAAAGCTGCCTATCCTTCTGTCTTAGCATATCCCCCTTTGCCCCAAGCTACACCCAAGAGACCAGCCGTTGGGGGAATTGTCAACGGGAGTATCGAGGTTTCAGCCCAAGATACTCCCGTCCCAAAGCTTTTAGTCAGCGAAAATGATCTGGATTTCCCCTAGTCCCTGGGGCACCAGGTTATATGTGTCCTGCCAGTTGTTCCGATCGGAGAAGGTCTCCGGTCCGGCGATGAACTTCATCTCGACAAAGTGCAGGGGATCCGTCAAGTTTCGCAGGCTGTTGACGGCCACCAGCCGGATCTGATTTTCCCCCGTCTCCAACCAGGGGGTGATCTCCAACTGGTAGGGCGGATAGGCAATCTGACCGACCCGAGTACCGTTGACATAGACCGCGACGCAGTTGGTTTGTACCCCTGCCAGCTGGATAAACACCGAAGAGTCCCCTCGCCAGCCCAAGGTATTGGTATACTCCATTCTACCGGCGTAGAAGGGATATCCTTGACTGACCCAGTCCCCTAGCTGTAGGGCTCTATTGGAGAAGTCCGCGACATTCGGAGTGCCTATGGCCCTTTGCTCCACGGCGAAGCCTCCGATGAGGTAGCTGTTTTCCAGCTCCCAGTCCTCAGCAAAGGTAGTGGTGAGAACAACGGTATTGACTCCTTCGATGAGGTTCGCGGTGATATCTACGGTACTAAAGGCGGCATCGAGCCAAGTGCCGTCGATATCACTGGCGGAGTGACCGTTGACCGAGATGGCATACCGTTCCGCGGACTCCACCACCAGTTTAACTGGTGCCTGATTAGCCGCGAGATCCTTTACTTCAAAGAAGAACCGCACCTGAATGGGATCGTCTGCGGTAATCAAGCGGCGGGCTTGGCGAATCCGCCAAGGCTGTACATCGCGATTATGCAGCGAAGTGTCCAGGCCATAGTGAGTCCGAATTCGGCAATAGGCGTCCCATACGGGAATAGCTTCGCTCCATTGGCCCTGCCCAATCCGGTACTGACAGTAATCGAGCACCAGGGGATTGACGTCTAAGGGCTTGATCCTCCAGGGTCCCAGCACCTCCGGTCGGGAATCCAGCACCGGATACCGATTGATGGGCTGGGCACCTCCATCGAGCAGCTCCTCCACCCCGTCACCAAAGATCAGAAGGTAGGAGTCACCCTGGAGGAATCTCAGGTCTAGTTCCGTACCCTGCTCAGTGACAACCCGATCCACTGGGCAGAAGCACCCTCGGTGTAGGTCCAAGGCTACCGCCGGACCCTTGTGATCAATGATCACGTGGGCTTTCTGGCAATCCTTCTCACCGACATTGGTTAAGAAGACCACCAAGCGATCATCTATCCAGCGCACCTGGGAATAAATCCTCGCCTGGGGACCGTCTCCATTGGAGGATTCAACCTGCTGAACCGTTACCGGCCGGTGGGTATTGGCCAACAAAAGCTCCTCTAACTCCGGCCAATCCTTGGCCCTAAGAGACTTGGCGATAATGTTTTCCAGAACCGGTCCATCCTCAGGATTGACGGCCTCGGGGGCTGACCCCAGAATCAAGAGGGTGCCTCCCGTCTCGACATACTGATTAAGTAGAGCAATGGTGGTGGAAGCCAATACCATCTGGGAGGGAATCACTACGCACTTGTAACTTGCCTGACCGATTTGCAGCTGGCCATCGGCTGCAGCACCCAGAGTTTCCATCATCGTCTCATCGGCTAGGTCGTAGTCCCAGTTGGCTTCCGTCAAATCCTTACACAGATCTTCAAAGCTGCGGGCGATGTCCTGTTGGCCAAAGCCCTCTACCCAGAACACCGTGGTGGGATACAGGACGGCGATGTTGGCGACGAAGTCACCCTCTGACAAAACCTGACACACCCGGGCGAGATAGTCCGCCAAGGGCTTGTATTCAGCCGACCAGGGCTGATGCTCTCCCCAGGAGGGTGGATAATCCCGTTTGCGCAAACCTCGGATAGAATAATGATACAGGTGGGGGTTAATCAAGTTGACTCCCAGGGCCATTTGCCAGTCAGCCATGATCTTGTGGTCCAAGAAGTTCATGTCAGACATCGCACCGCCATAGGTCTCCGATAACACCCGTGGCTTACCCATCTGATGGGCGACACTGGAGGCTAACTTAATCATCTGTACATTACCCATCTGATGCTGGATCTCGTTGCCCGGCAGCTTTCCGCAGTACTGACGGCTGCCAAGTAAATCTACCCCCGGCACATCGAGGTACATCAAGGGCGCCATGAAGGATCCAGCCTTATGGAAGTAGGGGAATTCATGCTCCCAGTAATGTCCCGTCCACTGTAAGTTGTTCTCCCGGCACCAGCGAGCGATGGGCTCACACCAGGTTGCCAGGAACAGCTCCGTAGCCGTTTTCCAAAAATCGTATCGGACCTGGCGGGCGTCCTCGGTATCGATGACTAGGGCAACTAGCTTCTCCAATAGATCGTATCCCCGCCGATTGCGAAACTCTACGGGAAAGGCCTTAGTCCAAGGCCAAGTGGAAGTGTCGGGACCTAGCCGCTGACTAAACATTTGCGGCTCATCGGTAAAGACTCCGGGAATTCGGCCGCCGAACTGGTCGGCAAAACGTTCTTTATAAGGCTCCAGCCCCTGCTTGATAAAGGACTGGACCGCGTCGGGATTCAAGGTATCTAGATAGGTAAACCCGTTATACCATCCCGAGGGAGCAGTAAGGGTCCAATAGAAGGTCAGACACCGCTCGCCCTCCTGCAACTCTTCCGTAGGACACAGCCGGCGCGCGGTGAATTTACCCTGCTCATCTTGACTTACGGCAAAGCGAGCCACCACCGTCCCCGGAACCGCCGGAATATCTTCACTTTCCAGGCACAGCAAATGCTTGGCACCAAATTCCACGGGATTGGGCTCTAAGGCCAGACCACCGGCGGTGCCACTGGGATACCGGTCCTCGTCATATAACCAGGCATCCATCCCCAGCTTCTCCGCTTCATCCACCGCAGCTTCCACAGCAGCCATCCATTCCTCTGACAGGTATGCCGTATCCAGTCCCTGCCGAGAGTGCATAAAGAACCCACCGAGCCCAATGCGATGCATATGGCGCACCTGCTCCCGCACCCGCTCTGGGTCCAGCCGATCATTCCACGCCCAGAAGGGTAGCGGTCGATAGGAAGCTCCGGGATGGGTCCATTTCTCCTTGTCCAAGGTCAAAACCCCCTTATAAGTAAAATGTTTACACCAGACCACCGTACTATTTCACTGTTAAGTTACATAGCGGTGACAATATTCCTCTTAAGGGACAAAATCCTCACCCCTAGAGGCGAGGATTTAACAATAACTTGCTATGGCGTTGACACCTATCCTGGGCCTGTGTCCGCCCTCATCCTTTCCTCATCCTTTAACTTTGGCGATGCTCCCTTTGAGGAATGACTCCTTGCTCATCAAGGGCAGAGTTACTTCAATTCATCGGGATGTCGCTCGGCCAGCTCAGGAATTGCCCATTCCCTTCCTGTCCTTTTCAGATGCTCGATATATCCCTTTAGTTGGCCCCTGGCATGGTAAGGACCGCCTTCCCTCATCACCGTCCACAGAGGATCCTCTTGTCCCGGCATCGAGGCCATCATCTGATCATGCCATGCGTAAAGGAGCCGAACCGCTTCATTACAGATCTCTGGGTGTTTGGCCGCTAGATTTTCCTGCTGGTGGGGATCGGTAGCTAGATTAAAGAGCATTTCCTTGGGAAAGAGATGATAGCCATCATGATAGGTGCGGATATACAGCCAGGAGTCAAACAACACACTGCGTTGACAGACATGGGCGCACTGACTGAGGATCAGCTCCGAGCGCCCACAACTTTTACCGGACATAAAGGCCGGTGCATAGGACTGGCCGTCATAGCAATCGCTGGGGGGAATATCAAAAATGTCGCATAGGGTGGGAAGCAGATCTAAATTGTAGTGGTAGTCGGTGTCCACGTGTCCCCGTTGGGCTCCAGGCCACTTAATGATCATCGGGATGCGACAGGTGGCGGCATCGGCGGTGGCATGCTCTCCGTAGATTCCCAGTTCCCCCATGTTCTCGCCATGATCGGAAGTGACGATAATCGCGGTATCCTCAAGGACGCCTTGTTCTTCGAGAAAATCTAGAATGCGACCGACGTGGGTATCTAAGTATCGGATCCCACAGTCATAGCCGTCGATCATCTTCCTTAAGCCGTCCATGTCAGTGATTTTGCCGGGATGACGGGGATACTTTGGGTCCTCCCTGTCGTCGTACATTGCGATCTCTAGGGGCTTATGGGGTCCAACCATTTTCAGGTGTGCCTGCAGAACCTCTTCCGTTAACCACTCCGGTAAGGGCTCGTCGGCAAAGGGGTTTCCGAAGTCTTCTGGTGCCCGATAGGGTGTATGGGCATCCCAGTAGTTGATGTGCAAGAACCAATTGTCTTCCTTGGCGTTATCCTGTAACCACTTCATCACTGTAGGGGTAACCTCTTCAGCAGACTCCATCCCGCCCTTGCCGGGATTGTACATTTCGTTGAAGCCGGCATAAAACCACCAGGCGGCGTGCCGCTCCGCAAAGGGACTGATAGAAACCGTCCGAAAGCCAGCCCTCCGAAGAACCGCAGGGAGATTTTCAAAGGACATTCGATCTCTGAAGTCTCGGGATTCTCCCTCTATCCGCATGTCAGCTGTGGTACCACCATGCCCCACAACTCCAGTATGGATACCATGTCTGCCGGTCATCAAGGCGGCCCGGGAAGGCAAACAGGGCGCGTCGGAGCAAAAATAGTTAGTAAACCTTGTTCCCTCAGCGGCAATCCGGTCAATGTTAGGCGATGTGTTGCGATGGTACCCGTAACACCCTAAGTGATCGGGACGCAGGGTATCCAGATCAAGAAACAGGATCCTCATTCTTCCCACTCTCCTTAGAAGGATTAGCGAAGGTGAAGGTTGTGCCACAATGCCTTAACACCTAGAACACAACAAAACCTATCCACGTAGTTGGTTCTGAGCAGACGGTTCCTGGACAATTGCCAAACTCCTCCCAATTGACGGTAAATTCCACACAGAAAAAATCCTCCCCCGCCCGGGAGAGGATTTTCAAAGGAACCTACTGTGGTTTTTACACCTTAGCATCAGATCGCAAACTACTTCACTCGATCGATACACAGCCGACAGGATTGAAACCCTTCATCGAGGGCCTGATCCAGAGTATCCGGCCAGAAATACGCCGTGTAGGCTGCTGGAATGTCGTGGTTCTGGCACCCAGCTCCGGTTCCGCACTTGTGCACTGTCATATTGCGGAGATCACCGACGTATTGTCTTTCGTTTGTTCTGGTCATAGCTAGTCCTTCTTCCTAAATTGTGTTGATCTTTGGAAAACTCCATATATATTAAAGGAATTTGATAGCGAGGAACCAGTGTACTTTTGTGACCAAAGGCACTATTCACTATAACTAATATATCATTTATAGAACCTTTTCACAAGCCGGAAACGCCGATTCCTCGCATCTCACGGGTTCTTCCCCTTTAGGAAGTTGGACTCGCCTGACTATTGGTTAAAGGTAACCGGTGGCATTTGAGACCCCATCGTCGTCCCACCCAGGTTGGTGTCCCCACTGCTTTGATTGGTGAATCCACCTGGAGTGAAGTAATTAGACTGATTGTACTGGGGAGTAAATCCCCCTTGCCCCGAATAGCTACTCTGCCCTCCCACACCCTGGGATTGACCCATGTAGCTAGTTTGTCCCGAACCAAAGTGCCCGCCGTAGTTGGTTTGGCCGAAATTGGTCTGTCCAGAGTATCCGAAGGCCCCTCCGGAACTACCGCCATAGGTAGGGGTGAAACTCTGCGTCATCCCTTGAGTCTGGCCTGCCAGCTGAGTGATCATCTGCCGAAGTTGCCGCAACTCCTCCGCAGCCCGAAGCTCCGCTTGATGGAGTTGCTGAATCATCTGGGCATTGCGATTTTCTGTCTGGGCCAGCTGTTGGAGCATCTGCGCGTTGCGGGTTTCACTTTGCTCCATCCGAGTCATCAGCTGGGTGGCTTGGTTAATTAGTTGCTGTCGATCCATCACATTTTCACCTCTTGCAGGAAATTTAGTTACATGGGTAGGGTGCCTCAATTGTCCCAGATCCATAACTTTTTTCTAAAAAGGAGAAGACCGGCCAAATTCTCTGCTTCGACCGGCCTTCTTCTATATTATTGTGCACCCTAGGTCCGCTGACGGGGTGTGTAGTGAGTGTGGAGCAGCTGATGGGACTTCTCCCCCAAGGGGCTGCCTAAGAACTCTGCATAAAGAGCCTTCACCGCAGGGTTTTCATGGGACTTACGCAGGGGCAATCCCCGGTCTTCCTCATAGATGGCGGCAATTCGTTTCTCTTTGATTTCTGAGTTGCTGGGAATCGGCTGTCCACCGCCCCCGATGCATCCACCGGGGCAGGACATGATTTCCACAAAGTGATAATCGGCTTTGCCGGAGCCGATGGCCTCCATTAGGGTTCTGGCATTGGCTAAGCCATGGGCTACCGCCACTTTAATCTCCAGCTCCGTGCTTTGCCCATTCTCACCGGCCATGGCAGCCTCGGCCACCGGCAGTTTTACCGCGGCCTCTTTGATTCCCTCCAGACCCCGCACTGCAGTAAACTCCAGATCTTCTAATTCCGTTCCCGTTACCAGTTCGTAGACAGTCCGCAGTGCCGCCTCCATTACCCCACCGGTAGCACCAAAGATGGCCCCGGCTCCGGTGGAAATACCCAGGGGTTCATCGTAGTCTTCATCGGGCAGCGTTGCCAGGTCTATCCCAGCTTCCCGCAGCATCCTGGCCAACTCCCGGGTGGTCAAAACCACATCCACGTCGGGATAGCCGCTGGCGCTCATCTCCGGACGATTGGCCTCAAACTTCTTGGCGGTACAGGGCATGATGGAGACTACGAAGATGTCCTTGGGATCGATACCACTCTTTTCAGCGTAGTAGGTCTTGGCCAGGGCGCCAAACATCTGCTGGGGTGATTTGCAGGTGGAGACATGGGCCAAGAGCTCGGGGTAGTAGCTTTCGATGAACTTGATCCATCCCGGACTACAGGAAGTCAACAGCGGCAAAGCTCCCTGATTTCTAATCCGCTCTAGAAGCTCATTGCCTTCTTCGATAATGGTCAAGTCAGCGGTGAAATCGGTATCGAAAACTCGGTCAAAGCCTAACCGCCGCAAAGCCGCGGTCACTTTCTTGGTGACCCGGGTTCCCACGGGCAGGTCAAACTCCTCACCCAGGGAAGCTCGAATCGCCGGTGCCGTCTGAACCACCACATGGAGGTTAGGATCGGCCAAGGCCTCCCATACCTTGGCGGTATCATCCTGCTCATGGAGGGCACCGGTGGGGCAGGCCACCACACACTGCCCGCAGTATACACAGGACAGTTCCTCTAAGGGCAGCCCTGCCGCTGAGGCAACGTAGGTGTCAAAGCCCCGATTCACCGCTTCTAGGATCCCCACACTCTGGGTTTCGTGACAGGCCTCGACGCAGCGGCGGCAGTTAATACACTTGTCCGGTTCCCGGACAATGGCTGGATTGGAGTCATCGCTGGGAAGACCCCGCAGCACCGGTGGGAAGGCAATTTCCCGAACCCCCAAGCGGTGGGCCAAATCCTGCAGTTCGCAGTCTAGGTTCCGATGGCACTGGAGACAATCCTGGGGGTGATGGGCTAGCATCAATTCCAAGATTGTTCGCCGGGCGGTGCGCACCCGAGGGGTATTGGTTCTCACCATCATTCCGTCACTGGCGGGAAAGGCACAGGCAGCCGCTAGACTGCGGATCCCCTCTATCTCCACTACACAGATCCGACACACCGCCTTGACCTGCTGATCGGGATGATGGCACAGGGTAGGGATATCAATCCCGGCAGCCTGAGCTGCCTCAAGGACGGTACTTCCCACGGGAACTGAGACCCTCTTGCCATCGACAGTTACAGTGATATCAGCCACTGGCATTCCCTCCTCTCTATGCTGTGGCGCCCGTCTTGGCATCGGATGCCAGACACTTCTTGTGGACGATATGGGCCTCAAAGTCCTCGGGGAAAAAGCGCATCGCTGTCAGGATGGGGAAGGGTGCTGTCTGCCCCAGCGCACAGAGGCTGCTGTCCTCCATGGTCTGGGCCAGTCGCCGGAAGAGGCGAACATCCGCGCCCGTTGCCCTGCCCTCGGCGACGGCATCGACAAACTCCAGCAAACGTTGGGTACCCTCGCGACAGGGAGTACACTGTCCACAGGATTCATGCCGGAAAAAGCGAGCACAGCTTCGCACCACATCGACGATACAATGGGTGTCATCGATGATGAGCAATGCCCCCGAGCCCAGGGCCGATCCTGCTTCGGCCACGGATTCAATATCCATGGGGACGTCCAAGAAGGCAGCGGACAAAAAGCCGCCGGAGGTGCCCCCGGTCTGGGCCGCCTTGAATTCCCGGCCATCGGGAATTCCACCGCCGATGTCATAGATAATCTCCCGCAGGGTAATTCCCATGGGAACCTCAATTAAGCCTTCATTGACAATATTTCCCGTTAGGGTAAAGACCTTGGTGCCGGGGCATTTCTCCGTACCGATGGAACGATACCATTGGGCTCCCCTTTCCATGATGGGCACGATATTGGCCAAGGTCTCAACGTTATTGACGCAGGTGGGTTTGCCCCACAGGCCTGCGGTAGTGGGATAGGGCGGTTTGAACCGGGGTTCACCCCGCTTGCCCTCCATGGAGTTGATCAATGCCGTTTCTTCACCACAAACATAGGCACCGGCGCCGATACGAACTTCAATATCAAAATCAAAGCCGCTGTCGAAGATGTTTCTCCCTAAGAGTCCCACCTTTCTCGCATGCTCGATACCCTTTCTCAGACGCTGAATGGAAAGACCATACTCACCCCGGGAGTAGATGTATCCCTGGGTAGCTCCGATGGCATAGCCGGCGATAATCATCCCCTCGATGACGGAATGGGGATCACCCTCAAGAATCAGTCGGTCCTTAAAGGTTCCCGGCTCCCCTTCATCGGCGTTGCAAATGAGGTATTTCTGCTGGGCCTCTGCCTGGGCGGTGAAACTCCACTTCAGTCCCGTAGGAAATCCTGCCCCACCTCGACCCCGCAGTCCCGAGTCTTGCACTTCCTTAATTACTTGCTGGGGAGTCAGCGAGGTCAATACTCTACCTAAGACTTCATAGCCACCCCGGGCGATATACTCATCGATGGACTCCGGATCAATCAGGCCACAGTTGCGAAGCACCACCCGTTGTTGTTTACCGTAGAAGTCCGTCTCTGTCAGGGTTTGCACTTCTTGACTGGGATCGGTGCCCCGATACAAGAGCCGGGAAACTACTCTGCCCTTCTTCAGATGGGCATCGACGATTTCCGGAATATCGCTGGGCTGCACCCGACAATAGTGGACGGATTCGGGGTAGACGACCATCATCGGACCCTGTTCACAAAGGCCAAAGCATCCCGTCTCCACCACCTTGATCTCTTGGCTTAGTCCCGCTTCAGCGATGGCATCGACCAGCAGGTCCCGGATGGTCCTCGAGCCCTGCAACGAGCAATTGACGCCTCCACAGACCAAAACGTGACTGCGAAAGAACTGCACCCTACTCCCCCCTCTCCCGGGCTCGGTATTCGGCAATAATCTCGACCACCGATTCTGGAGTCAGGTTCCCATAGACCCGATCATTGATCATGATCGCCGGGGCCACCCCACAGACACCGATACAGCTGGTGTATTCCAAGGTGAACAATCCATCGGAGGTGGTTTCCCCCATTCTGGCACCGGCAGCCGACTCCAAGGCAGCAATCACGGCGTCGCACCCCATCACGTGACAGGGGGCGCTTTCACAAACCCGGATAATGAACTGACCACGAGGCTGGATGGAGTACATGGAGTAGAAGGTGGCTACTCCATGTACTTTGCTCAACGGGATGTCCAGCTCTCTGGCCACTTCCAGCAAAGCTTCTTGGGGCAAGTAGTTAACCTTTGCCTGCACCTCGTGGAGAATGTCTAGTAAGTACTCCGGCTTGCCCCCGTGTCGCTCCACGATCTCCTTTACTTCGGACTTCCAGTCAATGGACTGGGCTGACATGGCCACGGTTGTAACCTCCTCTACCCTACACTGGAGCCATCCTTGGTGGCGACTACGTACTCGCCGATGATCTGACCGTTTACCACATGACTGGCCAGTACCCGGCGCATCTTGTTGCCGTCCATGTGGCCATAGGTAACGGTGGGCATTCCCGGCACCATGACGTCAACTAAGGGCTCCTTGTCACACATGCCGACACACCCCGTTTGGCTGACAATGACGTTGGTTAGATTCCGCTTACTGATTTCATCCATTAAGGCGCTCATTACATCTCGGGCTCCTGCCGCAATCCCACAGGTACCCATTCCCACGACTATCCGTACCTGGCCCAAATCTTCCCGGACACTTACCGAAGCTCTGACTTGATCCCGCAGTTTCTTGAGATCCTCCAATGATTTCATCGGTCGTCCTCCCCTTTGATAGTTTCAAGTCCCCCTTGAAGATACTCCCTCATCCAAGCCAGGACCGAAGGATGGGTCAGAGTATCCACCTCCAACACTGACTTGATCTCCCTAGTGTCCAACACCACCTGCCTGTTCTCGTATTTGTGGATATACAGGATGTCGATCTCGGGATTAAGAGCAACCAAGGAAGTGATGGTGCTTGCCATATCTCCCAAGGGCGCTCGATCAATATGACTGAACTGGAAGGCAGCCTTTACCTGGGTTCCCCGCTCCTCTTGGGACCAGATGTGAAAGAATCCACCACAGGCCTCCGCCGCCGCCTTAAACAGGGGCAGACCCAGACCCACTTTCCGGGTAGTACGGGATGTAGTAAAGGGGTCGGTAACGGTGGCCACCAGCTGCGGCGGCATCCCCTTACCGTTATCGGTGATTTGAATAGTTAACAGGTCTTGAGTGGGACTTTCCTCCACCAAGATTTCCAGTAGTGAGGCTTTGGCGGCGATGGAGTTTTGGGCAATATCTAGAATGTGAAGGGATAGCTCCCGCATCGGTTTGTCACTCACTTATTTTATGTTCTAGACATCGAATCTCTGTCTTACGCCCCTGATTTTGCTGCAGCGCCTTCGCCAGTTCTGCAAAGGTAATTCCTTCAGCCTGCAGCACCGTCACCCAGGGAGTAACCAAATCCTGCAGGTAGTGGGCATCGGAGCCAAATACCCAGCCCTTGGCCTGGGCTAGATGATAGCGGTCCTGGACCGCCGATAGGTTTTCTCCGAGTCCAATCTCCCAACCATCGGGGGCAAAATCCGCCGGAACCAGACCCAGCTGACCAAGCAAGCCGGAGCTGCGCCGCTCCACATGGGCGGCGATAACCAGGGCGCCCTCTGCCTGCATCTGCTCCGTCACCGCGCTCAGGGAATGCGGCAGACCTTGGGACAACAGCTGGGGCTCACTGCCAATGATTCGATCCCTAGAGTCAAAGATCAACTGCTCTCCAAAAACCTCCCGGCGATTCTTAATCGGTGCCAGGCTACTATGGACCCAACGCTGTTGGGCCAGGGCCACCTCCAAACTAGGAAAGATAGTCAGTAGGTGGACTCCCTCCCGGGTCTCCAGCTCCATGCCGGGCAGTACGGTGAGCCCGTACTCCGCTCCCACCTCCTGACATGCCTGGACGTTGCCTACAGAGTGGTGGTCGCAGATCACCAGAAAGTCTCGATTCTCCAGTTTGGCCATCCTGATGATGTTGTTGGGGGTCATGTCCTTGGCAGCGCAGGGGGAAAGCCCTGTGTGCACATGGATATCCCCGACGAAGGTCTTCATTCCTTTACCACGCCCTGAATCCCCAACTGATACAACCGGCCCACCACCTCAAAACAGGGCAAATCGGTACGAAGCAGATTAACGGCATTATCCTTGGCCTTGGCCACCAGATCTGGGTCCGGCTCGATACCTCCGGCGACGATCACCGCGGCTGCTTCCGTCAATACCGCCACCGCGGCCACATTGGCATGGGCCTGATTGGTCACCCAAATCGATCCCTCGCCGGACTTAGCGATGACATCACTAAGTAGGTCGGAAGCATAGCCGCCGGTGACCTCCCGATGGGGATCGATGGTGCTAACTTCGATTAAGGGTAACTCCTCCAGTATTTGCTTCAGTTGCATGGACCTTCACTCCCATCGCCAGTTTTGTGATTAATGACTCCACCCTCCATCGCCGCCGCTGTTTCCGGTGGCATAGAAGATGGCACCTGTTTGATTAAAACCAAGAGCTCCTCCGCTAGTTCCTGAATCCCCTCTTTTAGCTTGAAGATACAGTCGGACTCCGTAGCCAAGCCCTGAGCGATATCCTCGGCCAAAGCGGCACAGCTGGGGGAACCACAGGAGCCGCAGTCTAGTCCCGGTAAAGAGGCACCCACCCGTTCCATCACTGTCATTTTCCTGGCGGCTTGGGTCAAATCTTCATCTAGCTGCATCGCCGGACGGGGTTGGATCTCCCTGGTAAGATGATATAAGCCCTTCCGGTAACGCCGTTGAATCCTATGGAGGTCTTCTTCCTGGGGCCTTTCCCTGATGCGGGAGCGGGATAGTACCCCTTCCAGCTGGGTTTTGGCTAAGGTGGCGTTCACCACCGTCAAGGGTCCTCCTACGCACCCCCCGGGACAGGCCTGAACCTCGAGAAAATCTACTCCGGCAAACTTCCCCATCTCCACATCGGCCAGCACATCCAGGGCTTGATGAATTCCCGATACTGAGACATGGACAAAATCCTGCATGAATTCCTCTTCCCCGCCCTGCCTTGCCCAGGAAAAACCGGCAAAGGAGGCAGTTATTCTTAAGTCGGGATCAATCACCTGCCCCAGGTTTCTCACCAGATGAGGATAAACAACGTTGATGGGAATAACCGCATCGACATAGGCTCCCGGTTGTCCCTCCGGTCCCTTAAGTTCGGTGACTTTAGCAGCACAGGGAGACAAGAACACGGCACCTACTTCCTCCGGAGGTAGGTCATAAAGGCGACAGACCTCCTCTTTGGCCAGCTTGGCCGCCACTTCCACGGGGGATTCCAGTTTGATTAGATTGGGAATTAGTTCGGAGAATCGGACTTGGATCAGCTGCACGATTGCCGGGCAGGATGAGGAAATCAAGGGGCGGAGGCGATGTTCTTCGGCGTATAACCAAGTGGCCACGCTGATTTGATCCGCAGCCTCGGCAACGAGGAACACTTCATCGAAGCCTGCTAGTTTGATTGCCTGGCAGATTTGCTCCACGCTCACGGAGTTTCCTCGAAATTGTCCAAAGAGGGATGGGGCAGGCAAGGCAATAGTCTTGGTGAATTTTTTCAGACAGGACATCTCGTCGGCAACCGCGACTTTGGCATGGTTGGGACAGGTACGAATGCACTCCCCACAATCAATGCACTTCTCGGCCAAAATCACAGCCTTACCGGCTCTGACTCGAATCGCCTCAGTGGGGCAACCCTTGATGCAGTTTGTACAACCTTTGCATCGCTGTCGTTCCAGGGCAACGGAATGGAATAGGGGTAGCATAGCGGCATTCACCCGCTCCTGTGTGAGATGCGAACAAACAGAGCAGTACCCGAAGGGCTGGACTCAATCCGAAACTCATCGGCACTGCGCTTGATATTAGGCAACCCCATGCCGGCACCAAAACCCATCTCCCGCACTTCCTCCGAAGCCGTCGAGTAACCCTCCTGCATAGCCAACGGGATATTCTCTATGCCGGGACCCCGATCGATACATTGGAGAATCACATCGGTGGGGGTGACGGTCAGGGTAATTCCTCCTCCGTGGGAATGGATGACGATGTTCATCTCCGCCTCGTAGGTGACAATGGCCGATCGCCTTACCACCTTGCTATCGATTCCCAACTGCTGCAAAATCCTCTTGATGCGACTAGAGGCTTCTCCGGCACGGACAAAGTCCTGAGCAGCCACGTCAAAGGACTGACTCAGCAACACCTTTTCAGATGGAGGAGGGGATAGGTCCATCGGCTAAACCTCCTCAAGTTGGTAACAACCGGGCAGTCCCACCTGAAACAATAGTCCAGCAGTTTCATACAGCGGATAGTGTGTAGTAAGCAGGGGCAATTTGTTCTGGATAGCCAGCTCAATCACCTCAGGCTCGGGCCTCTTGCCCCGTACAAATACAATTCCGATTAAATCTGCCATCTCTGCAGTGCGAATCACCTGCAGTGAAGCTAAACCGGTTAAGAGGAGAGTATTGGCTTTAGTGTAGGCCAACACATCGCTCATTAGATCACAGCCGCAAACGGAACTGACTTCTACATTTAGATCTAGAGTTGGAGTTAACACTTCAGCGGATATAATTTCGCAAATATCCTTCAGACGCACACTACCACTCCCGGATAGTGAAAAGTATCACAATGGTATGATTCTCAACTTTTGTTTCTGTATCATACGTAAAACTCCTTCCTATGTTTTCCCTCAAGTCATACAATTGCGACTATTCCAGTGGCCGGGAGAAACACTGTCCTAGACCATTGTATGGAAAGGTTCCCCTGTGGTGCATACAGAATAGATCACAGCAAGAGTGTGACATATTGGTGCCCTTGCAGAGTGAAAGGAACTACTGAGAGTGAGGTTGTTGCACTTGAATCAGGTAACTGAACTAATGCCCTATCTACTCTGGCGTGATGGGGCTCCCGGTGCAATGGGGGAAACACCAGAAGATTGTCCAAAACTGACGGGATATCTAGTGGAAAGCCAGGAGCCTACCAGTGGGATCATCGTCATACCGGGAGGAGGCTATCAACGAAGGGCTCCCCATGAAGGAGAACCCATAGCTCGCTGGCTAAATACCCTGGGGATATCGGCCTTTGTGCTCGACTACCGAGTAGCACCTTATCGACATCCCTATCCCCTACTGGATGCTCAGCGGGCAATCCGGACTCTTCGCTGTAAAGCCCAGGATTGGAATCTCGACCCCCATCGGATTGGAATTATTGGTTTCTCCGCCGGGGGACACCTGGCGGCAACGGCGGGAACCCATTATAACAGCGGTGACCCCAACGCTGCCGATCCCGTTGAGCAGCAAAGCTCCAGGCCCGATCTCATGATCCTTTGTTATCCGGTGATTTCCTTCGGTGCTCACCGACATCAGGGCTCGATGTTCAATCTCTTAGGGCCAGAACCTCCCCAGGAATTGATGGAACAGCTGTCCAACGAAAATCACGTGACAGCCGATACACCACCGACCTTCATGTGGCACACCGCGGACGACGCTGTAGTCCCCGTCGCCAATACTCTTATCTTTGCCCAAGAGTTGGCAAAACATAAGATAGATTTTGCCCTACACATTTACCCCAAGGGACCCCATGGGCTGGGACTGGCAGAACACCACCCCGAAGTGGCAACGTGGACAGAGCACTGTGCCGCCTGGCTTGCTTCCTATGGGTTTGGGACAAGGCAATAGCGAAATTCATTAAGAAAAATCAGAAGGGAGAGGTGAAACCCTGCACTTGGGTTTGCCTCTCCCTTACGTATTGCTTATACAGATATCATCAACTACCGCGTCAGCCCCATGCTGGATTGACGAGTCTTGTAGGACTCGAAATACTCTAAGAACAGCGCTAGACCAACTCCGACAAAGACGCCTAGGACTCCAGCAATAGCTGTATTAAGCATGGTTCGAGGTTTGATCGGAGTTTCTGGGGGAACCGGATTGCCGACGGCCGTAAGGTAACTAAAATCGAGGGCCTGTGCTCGCTCTGCGTTGGTGTAGTTTGTGTGGGCCAGCAGGTACCCTTCCGAAACACCTTCCATCAGCAATTCTACTTGGCGACGTTCCATGCTCTGAGCCAACTTAGCTTCCGCGACCTCTAGTTCGCCTCTTGCTTGCTCAATGGTCTCCCGCAGCTTGTCTAGTCTTGCTCGCTCGCCCTCCAGCTCAACCCTTGCCTCCACCAACTGTTGATACAAAGCGGTATATAGGGTAATCTGTGTTTCCGATGATTCGATGGGCAACCCAGTTTCCCCGGGCTTCACTCGCTCAACCTCATCGGTCAGAACTCAAACCTGAGCGTCGAGACTGTCAATGGTCGCCAACAATCGTTGCTGTTCCCGTTGATACTCCGCCAGTAATACTGACAAAGTCTCTACTTTCTGAGCGTTAGAATCTACATTACCGGCCTTGGAATACACCTGCCATTGCTCTTGTATACTCGCAAGTTTCCCTTGGCTCGTCTCCAACTCGTGAGAGAGCCTATCTACAACAGCTGCAAGGGATCGCCTTGTGCTTTGATTGTATCGATCCGTTGCCAGATGAAACCATGTTTCTACCAACTTGACTCCGTCCTCCGGCGAACCTGCTTCTGCCTTCAGAACCACCATGTTGGTATTGGATGGGGTCTCAACACTCAAAGCACCCCTGAGACTTTCCCAGGAATCTCCTATGCCAGTTTCTCTATGCACAGCCTGGAGTACACTGGGACTCCGAAGAAAGTGTGCCACCTCAGCTACCGTCGGTACCTTTGGAGTGAATTCCGTTTGTGCCAAAGGCTCGGTGATCCTTACAGGCAAGGTCGTTTCATAAACAGGGGACATCAGCTTACTGCCTACAAACCCTGCTACGACCGCTGCCACTGCCAAAATAACAATGAGTGCTTTTCGCTTCCAAAGGACCAGTAGCAGTTCCATCAAGTCTATTTCTGCGTAACTGTCACTGTAGTTTCCATCGACCAAATCTACTAACCTCCTAACTCCTCTAATTCGGTGCGTTGACTAAAATGGTTACCCCCTACTGGAAAATGTCCTGAACTACCCTTCTCACACGTCCAAGGATATTCCACCTATCGACGGCTTCCCCGTCCGATAGCGTCACCGACTCATTTGCTAGCACAGACCGAGGGTTTCCGATGCTTAGCTGGTAAGCCCTTTCCGAACCTAATTTCCTACCCAGTACTTCTACCGCATCTCCTATTACAGGTTTACGCCGACCAAGCGAATGTCCATCACTGGCGATGAACTGGATCAATCCCCTTCTTACCAGATCCTTGGCTACGGACTGAGCCTTACGCCCTTGCCCGCCCATCAGGCTGCTGGCATTCAACTGTGCTAAGTTACCTCGGTTCAGTAACTCTTGAAGCCGGAAATGATCGGTAGCCAAGGAACGATTCCGCTCAACATGAGCCAGAATCGGTCTCACGCCTTGAAGCATTATTTCGAAAAGGACTTGATCCACATAGTGTGGTACCGAATTGGCCGGCAGCTCCACCAGCAGATATTCGCTATCGGCCAGCGTCAACAAACGGCCCGCCTCCAGCAGATCGGGAGTCTCCGGCGTTAAGTACACCTCCATACCTGGATGTATCGTCACCGGAATCCCTTGACTGTCAAGTCTTTGATTCAACTCATCGGTTAACTCCCTCACCCGATGGGGTTCGGGGACAAACTTACTTTCAGGTACCATGTGTGGGGTCGCAATAATATCGGTTACTCCGTCAGCGGCAGCAATTCTAGCCATCTGCACCGCGATATCCCAATTTTCCGCTCCATCATCTAATGCCGGTAATATGTGACAATGAATATCGATCAAGACAAATGCCTCCACTGTATTGAGTATCCTAGTAAATTCCACGTACTATCTAATCTATTGTATCGGCAGGAAATTGCAGTCCTTGAAGGTTGTCATTCTCCGACCCAAGATAACACAAAACCCCCACAAAGTCACCAAAGGGACTCTGTGACGGTCACGCACTTACCTATGGTAAAGTTTTACTCAAAAGCGGCTGCTTCTGTACTGTAGTAGTAATAGTAGTATGACTGATATTCTGAATCGAATTTAGCCCGAACCAAGGCTACGCCTAATAGGTTGGCGTTAACTCTCGCCAAGCGATCCCTGGCTTCAATCAAGGCCTTCCTATGGGTCATCCCACTGGCTACCACCAAGATTACCCCATCGACTCTCCGGGACAGCACTGCCGCGTCTGTAACCGCTAATACCGGCGGTGCATCAATATAAATATAGTCATACTCCTGCCGAACCTGAGACAACAGCTCTTTCATGCGCTCTGTACCCAATAATTCTGCGGGATTGGGCGGAATTGGACCGGTGGGCAGGAGAAATAAGTTGGCCTCGTCGAGCTGTTGAATCACTTCGGCCGCGGTCTCCCTGCCTACTAGGACACTGGTTAAGCCTTTCCGGTTGGAACACTGGAAAACCCGATGCAATGTTGGGCTACGCAAGTCACCATCGATCAGTAACACCTTTGCCCCCGTCTGGGCTGCTGCAACAGCTAGATTGGAAACCGTTGTCGACTTACCTTCATTGGGGCCTGAACTGGTGAATAGAAAGCACTTCAACTGTCCATCGAGGGAGGCAAATTCAAGATTGGTACGAAGAACCCTGTACGCCTCTGAGACGGGGGACTTGGGATTCTCCCTAACGATAATGGATTCTCTTCGATCTAGTACCACTTCACCATCTCCCGAAACATTGCTGACCTAACTCCCCTATCTATTTCCACTGCGCTTCACTTCATGCTTCAAGTCTGGAATCTGGCCCAATACGGGAACGTCTAGGAGTCGGCGGATGTCCTCTTCGGTCTTGACAGACATATCGAGAAAATCTAACAACAGGGCCAGTCCAACACCTACAAATACGCCCAGAACTCCGGAAATAGCCAAATTCAGCATTTTGCGGGGCTTGATTGGACTGCGAGGCGGAATCGCCGGATCTAGTACCTGCACACTAGAGGGCTCCATCGCCTCGGTAATCTTCATCTCCTCATGACGGGTAGCCAGTAACAAATATAGCTCTTCCGCCACCATCTTCTCTCGAGTTAGGCGAGCCAAGGTCAGCTCTGTCTCCGGCAACTGCCGCAACTGCTCTTCATAGTCAGCGATAATCCCCTGTAAAGACTCACTGCGAGCTTGCAGAGCCGTTGCTTCCACCTCTAGCTCGACAATCTGTTGTATTACCTGTAGATAGATGGGGTTTCGGGCTCGAGTTTGTGCTGTAATTATGTTTTCGACCTCTGACTCCATTTGGGCCTTGGTACTATCGATCTTAGAACGTAGGGCCACTACACTGGGATGCTTCTCTGTATAGGTCTCAAGGGCAGCGGCCAACTCCGTCTCCAATTGCGCCAGTCGAGAACGAAATTGCTGTACCAATGGGTTTACGGAGATTGTAGTGGAGGTTATAATTTCCCGCTGCTCATCGGATAGGCGCTCCCGTAGCTGTTTCAAACGAACTTGGGCTTCCCCAACTCCAACTTCTGCCTCTGCCTTTTGTGCCTGCAACTGTGAAAGCCGGGCTAGGATTGTAGAAACTTCTGCGGGGAGAAGTACGCCCTTCTCTTCCTTAAAGTTCTTGAGTTCCTCCTCAGCCCTATACAGATCTTCAGACACTAGAGCTATTTGTTCACCGATGAACTCTCGAGCACTGCGGGCCTCTAGCTGATTTCTGTCTCTACTGTAATCCTGCAGTGCTTCAACTAGAGCGTTAGACACCGCCACCGCTTGATGGGGATCTGGAGACTGCACACTAACTCGGATGATATCTCCCGACTGCACCGGTTGTACCGTAATGGACTTCCTCAGCCGATCCAGCTCCTCGGACTCCATGGTGTAATCCAAACCCAACCGTTCAGCCGCGGCTAGGGCTAGGGACCGACTCTTGAGAATCTCCACATAGGTATTCCGAGCATCTCGCCCCATTTCCGCTCCACCGGTCAAGAATGCCATAGCACCTATTCCGCCTTCATTCTTGAGCAAAACGGTGGTGCTGGCTTCATAGATCGGAGTGGTTAGATTATTGGTGATTATGGCACTTGCCACTGCCAAGACAACAACCAATAATATTAGCCACTTCCGACCTATAAGGATTCGGAAGAGATCCCTCAGGTCAATTTCCTCAAAGCTCTGTCCATTGTCCATATCGTCGACCCCCTGCCCTTACCAGCCCAGTAGCTCTTTGAAGAGACTAATGCCTCCAACAAAGGAGAAGATCTTACTCCAATTAGGCCGCTGCGTCTCCGGTACGAAGACGATGTCCCCGCCGTAGATCTTCGGGTTTTCCTCAGCGTTACCAACAAAGAGCCTTTTCTCTTTGCCCATGCTGAAGTCGCTTCCCGCTGTTAGATCTCCGTTGCGGAAAAGACCTACCGACTGTAATGCAGCCCTATCCGTAGGACCTCCAGCAGCACCGATGGCTTCCATCAAGCCCATGTTTTCCGTAGTCGGGTACAAACCAGGTCTTGCTACCTCACCGAGAACTAGGACCTGTCTAGAGGCCTCGGGTACGAAAACAACATCTCCTCCACTTACCAACACGTTGCCCTCTGTGGTCGTAGTAGTAAGTACTTTGTAATCAAATACCGATATTTTGTTTTCTCTATCACCCTGCCGGGTTAAGGTGATCTCTTCCAGATTCGCCCCATCTCGAGGACCTCCGGCCGCTGCCAAAGCGTCCAACAGGGTACTGCCTAAAGGAAGATAATATGAACCAGGTCTATTCACTTCACCTAAGACCAACACCTGCTTAGCCTGGGGCACGTATAGAGTATCTCCCGGTTGTATCTGCCACCGATCGGGCTCCCTGTTTTCGAGGATAGCCGAGAGATCCAGGGTTTGCCCAAAGTGATCCTTCCTGCCGGTAAGTACCGCTTCCGACAGGTTTGCCGTATCTCGAGCCCCGCCGGCAAGGGCCAACAGATCCAATACTGACAGTTGCTCCTTCCAGGGGTAGGCACCTGGACGATTCACCGCCCCCAAGACCAAGACATTGCGATTTGCCTCGGGAACATAGATGGTGTCACCGGTCTGCAGTACGGGAATTTCAGTTCTTGGGTCTCCTGCCTGCATCGCCTGAACGTCTAGAGACTTGGCTTCCCTCTGTCCCCTAACACTACGTGTCAGCTTAACGTCGGTGGTGTCGGCGTTCGGCAGAACACCGCCAGCCATAGCCAGTGCATCTAGTACGGTATCGGATTCCCGATAGGTATAGGTGCCCGGGTTTCTAACTTGACCAAGAACCACTACTTCCCGTCGAGCCTCTGAGATCACTACGACATCTCCAGCGCGCAACTGGACATTAGCAACAGAGGTCGGACTTAGCATCACATGTTCCAGGTCAATAGTTCTTGCTGCCTCATTAGTACTAGTTAATTTTACATTCCCTAGATCTGCACGATCCGTAGGGCCACCGGCCTTCGCAATCACATCCAGTAATCGTTCTTGCGGTTGCAGCGGATAGGAACCAGGCCGGACCACTTCACCGAGAACGGTAACCCGATTGACTATTTCCGGAATGACAATAGTGTCTCCACCCTGCACCGGATACCGGTCAGGCTGACCGCTGGTCATACTGTCGGAAATATCAATATAGATAGTCTCCTGGTCTTCTAGCTTTCTGTTGGTAATCGCCACCCTAGTCAGATCCGCTGAATCCGTGGAACCACCGGCTCGAGCAATGATATCAAGGACGGTGTCTCCGGACTCAACTCGATAGGATCCCGGTCTATTCACGCCGCCGAGAATCAGGACTTCAGTCCTAGCCTTGGGTACCATAACTACATCCCGAGGCTGAACTGTCACATTGTCACTGAGAGATAACCCCTCCTTTACCTGACTGAGGGGAATAGTTACTGACTGAATGCTTCCGTCAGGGTTCGTTCTCGTCAAGACAACATTATCTAGATCGGCATCTGGGGTGGTATCTCCCGCCATTGCTATTACATCTAGAACACGAGTGCCTGAATGGAGTAAGTAATAACCCGGTCGATTAACCTCACCCAAGACCAACACTTGGCGCTCGATCTTTGGCACCACAATCAGTCCGCTATCATTAATAGCGATATTGCCAGTGGTATCGGTCTGATTGAGCAATGGGCCCAAGTCAATTTGTCGTGATACCGGAATCCCCTGGTCATTGGTATAGGTAACACTAACTTCTGCAGTATTGGCGTCTTCCGTCAAGCCGCCTGCCTTTGCAAGCAAATCCAGTAGCTTATCCCCTGGCTCAATAGGATAGGCGCCAGGATTGCGAACTTCACCCAACACCGAGACCATACTGCGTCGCCGATGAACTAGGATCACATCACCCGCCTGAAGTACCGCCTCAGCATCCTCATCGGCGTTGCTCCTTTGCTCCAAATTCACCACGACGTGTTCTCCCGTTGCCCGGGTAATCAAGATCTCCTCCGGTTTTGCCGAAGAGGTTAGGCCCCCGGCCCGACCAATCAGGTCAATTACCCGAGTATCCCTCTTAATGGGATAGACCCCTGGGCGAACCACCTCACCTAAAATCACTACTTCTGTCTTAGGGGGAATATATAAGATATCACCTGGATGGATCCGATACCGTGCTGCCTCAGCATCATTGGCCAGCAGTCTGTGTAAATCTAACGTTCTTTCCGGGGCTGAACTGCTGCTGTTGGTAAGGACAGCATTCTCCAGATCACCACTAGAGGTAGCTCCCCCCGCCAATGCCAGTAACTCTACTACGGTAGAATCATCATCAATAACGTAGGAACCCGGAGCCCTAACCTCGCCTAAGACCGAAGCCTTTCTCACTTCCGGAATATGAATAATATCGCCATCGCAAAGCCGTGGCCCATCTACTTCAAGGCCACCTAAAAGCCTCTTTACATCCAGAACCCTGACCTCTCCTTGACTGACACTGGTCAGGGTTACCCGACCGAGATCCGACTGTTCCAAGGTCCCCCCAGCACGACTGATAGCGTCGATAATACCGGAATCGGGGGGTAACTGATAGTATCCCGGTGCCCGCACCGCTCCCAGCACTTGAACTCGGATCGTCCGAAAACTCTCCACTCTGACGGAGACTTTCGGTTCCCGCAAATACTCTCGGAGAACATCAGCCACCCTATCCCTCACAGCTGTAACCGAAAGCCCCTCAACTAGTAGATCTTCACCCAGGGGTAGGGATATTTTCCCATCGGGTCGTACAGGGGCCACTGTAGAAAGTTCCCCATGTCCCCACACGGTAATAGCAATAACATCTCCAGGGCCCAGGGTATACTCCTGAGCCTTGGAACATCCGACTCCAAGACCGAAAGCTATTGCTATTGCAAGTACCCATACTACTTTCCCTGGTGAGAATCTCATGTCCAACGACCTCCATAAAAGGCAACATAGATTTATGCATTTATGGAAACCTTACAAAAAACTGCATATGGTCCCAATTTATGGCACTGTAATTTCTATTAATTAGGGACCGAGGTCCCATTTTCCTGCATTTGTGGGACTTTTATCCCGTTTGCCCGGAATTGTTTATTCTAATTTATAAATCTGAAAACCCTACCTTGCTTTTTGCAGGGGCCCATGATAAAGTGGTTGGGCATTATAGCCAATTGACTGGAGGGACACGCCGGTGCGGGATTATTGGAGGGCATTTCTTCTCTCAAAAAACCAGTGGGGAAGGCGGATAGTCGCAGCGATAGGTATCATCGTCGACTCCCTCGGGCTGATTATTCTTCCCCTACTTCTGAAGCAAGTTTTCGATTCCCTTAGTGCCTTGGCCACTGGGGGCGAGGCTATGACTGCACTGATCACCGGTGTCAAGTGGATTGTCCTACTGGCCATCGTGCGATCGGTAGGAGTCTATGTTGAAATCTACTTCCAGGAGGCAACGGGCAGTTACATCAGCCATGACGTCCGGCAGCTGTTGATCAAGCGGTTGCTCCAGCTCCCCTTCTCCTTTTTTGATCGAACCAAGACGGGAGATCTGATGAGCGTTCTCACCAGGGACGTCGATGCTGTCCGAGATGGAACGGGATTTGTGGTGATGCTCATCGTAGTTAACGGGCTGACAGCTATTGGGATCATCGTCGCGATGTTCCGGCTGCATGCACTCTTTGCCTTGATCGTCTTGGCCACTTTTCCCTTCCTTCTTGTCTTGGCAGTAACCTACAGTAAAATAGTGGGTCCGATGTATCGCCGGGTACAACATGAGTCCGGTGAACTCCATACTGTCTCCCAGGAAAACATATCGGGGATTCGAGTGGTCAAGGCCTTTGTTCGTAACCAAGAGGAAGAAGCTAAGTTTGCAAACACCAGTGGGAATCTATATAGAAGCAATCTCCGCATTGCCTTCCTCAACAGCAAGGTGCATCCAGGGCTCGACTTCCTCGGCGGGGCAGCCAGTTGGATCGCGCTGGGGGCCGGTGGGCTCATGGTGATCCGCGGTGACATTACCCTAGGCACAATGATTGCCTTCCAGAACTTTGCCGAATCTCTCATTTGGCCCATCCGTTCCATCGGATGGTTGTCGGAAATGCTGCAGCGAGCCACCGCCGGAGCCAGACGGGTTTTCCGGGTGCTTGATGAGCCCGATGTGCTGCGAAACAATCACGGAAAGAAGATCGATAAACCCGTTGAAGGCAGAATTACCTTTGAAAACGTTGGATTTTCCTATACCGAAGATGAGGAAGCCATCAAGAACTTCAGTTTAGAAATCAAGCCGGGTCAAACGGTCTGTATTCTCGGAACTACTGGTTCCGGTAAGACCACGGTAGCCAATTTGATTCCCCGGTTCTATGACGCTACTTCCGGCAGCGTCAAGATCGACGGCATCGATGTCAGGGATTGGGACTTAGACGCCTTGCGGCGGCAGATTGGGTTTGTCTTTCAAGACAACTTCCTCTTCTCTTCTACTTTGCGGGACAACCTGACGATGGGTTACGGGGTGGAGCAACAACAGCTGGATTTTGCCACGGAAGTGGCCCAGGCCAAAGGTTTTATCACAAAGCTGCCCCGAGCCTATGAAACCGAAGTGGGCGAAAGAGGAATAGGCCTGTCGGGAGGGGAGCGGCAACGAGTTGCCATTGCTAGAGCCCTTCTGCGGGATCCCAAGATTCTAGTCTTTGATGACTCCTCATCGAGTCTAGATGTGAAGACTGAAGCCGAGCTGAATCGGGCCCTCAAACAGCTCTTTGCCGGCAGGACGGTAGTGATCATCGCCCAAAGGGTTTCCACTGCTATGGAAGCGGATCAGATTGTCGTCTTGGAAGATGGTGAGATGGTGCAGCAAGGCACACATCAAGAACTACTGGCCCAAGAGGGCTTATACCGGCATCTATACCATGTACAAAGGATGCAGACTTCCGGTGCTAGGGCAGTAGGGGAGGTGGCTGGCAGTGAGAGATGATTACTATGTCCAGGATCGCAGATCCGCCTTTCGGAGCCTGACGAAGTTGTATCCCTACCTACGCCCCCATCTATCCACCCTATCCATCGCGATCCTCGCGATGATTGTCGGCGCGGTGATTGGAATCCTGCTGCCGATGTTCGCCCGAATCGCCATCGATCGGTACATCGCAGTAGGTGACGGGGCGGGGCTAATTCGCCTAATTCTGTTGGCCACGGGGCTATTCATTGTAGCGAACCTGACAACGGCCATCAGGGCACGACTGATGGCCAAGGTAGGACAGGACATCATCCGCGCCATCCGCCGAGACTTGTTCAAGAAGCTTCAGGTGTTGCCGGTAAGTTGGTTTGACAAGATCCCGGTGGGTAAGGTGGTTACTCGACTGACCAGTGACGTGGATGCCCTCTCGGAACTGGTGAGCAATGCGGTTGTCAATACTTCGATAGAAACCCTGCGGCTCTTTGGATTCCTAGCTGTAATGATCTGGTTGGATTGGAGACTCACGGCGATTACCCTGGCGCTTTTGCCCCTCTTGGTATATGCCATGTTCTTCTTATCCTATCGGATCCACCGAGCAGAGGATGAGGTCCGGGAGCAGGCCTCGGTGGTCAATGCTAATTCCCAGGAGACTATCTCCGGAGTGAAGGTAATCCAGGCTTTTGGTGCCCAGGAATACTTCGAAGATCGCTTTGCCCGGGACAATGCCAGTCTGCTGAATGCTAGCCTCTACGCTCTGCGTGTTTACGCCTATTTCTGGCCCCTGGTGGACTTAAACTGGTTTCTGAGTGTAGGAGCACTGTTGTTCTTTGGAGGGCGCTGGGTACTTGATGGCTCTACTACCGTAGGGACGCTCATTGCCTTTATCGGCTATTCCGGTCAGTTTTTTGGTCCCTTGCGAGGACTGTCCCAGGCCTACCGCATTATCCAAAGAGGCTTGGCGGGAGCAGTACGAATCCACGATATTCTCTCTACTCCAGCAGAGGTAGATCCCTCGCTGCCACCGATGCCTCAGATTAAGGGCCACGTGCAATTCAAGGACATCACCTTCGGGTACTCCGATGATGAGATGGTCCTAAGGAACATCAACCTAGAAGCTCAACCGGGGCAGACCATCGCCTTGGTCGGACACACCGGTGCCGGTAAGACTTCGATTATCAACTTGCTTTGTCGGTTTTACCAACCCCAGAAGGGACAAATCCTGGTCGATGGTCATGACATCTGGGAGCGGGAGTTAAGCAGCTATCGTCAGCAAGTCGGACTGGTATTGCAGGAGCCCTTTCTCTTCTCGGGAACTTTACGGGACAACCTTCGTTTCGGTGCTCCCGATGCTACCGACGAAGAACTATGGGCAGCACTGGAAACCGTTGGTCTCAAGGAGTCCTTCCAGCAACAGAAGGTTACCCTCGATACCCTGCTGACGGAAAGGGGCAGTAACTTCTCTACGGGACAAAGACAACTGCTTTCCTTTGCCAGAGCCCTCTTGGCGGATCCCAAGATCCTGATCTTGGACGAAGCCACTGCCCACGTCGATACCGTCACAGAGCAACGGGTACAGGAGGCGTTGCAGAAACTATTGGCGGGGAGAACTTCCTTTGTCATCGCCCACCGCCTGTCTACCATCCGCAATGCCGATGAAATCGTGGTGATTGGACAAGGCCGGATTCTAGAACAGGGCAACCATGAAAGTCTAATGGCCCGGAAGGGTGAATACTGGGAGCTGGTCTCTGCTCAGGATTCCATCGCCGGCTAAAAATACTGAAGGGGGAACTTCAATGTTCCCCCTTTGCTTCTACTATATTGACCCTGTTTATCTTTCCCTTGGGCTGTCTAGGCCTTGACTTACGAGTCAGGGGTCTTCCGGTCCCGAGTACAGCCACTCCAATTGCCACTATGACAGCCAGGACCGTTACGAGCAAACAACGATGGCTCCACAGCAGCTCCTTGACTACCTCGCCGCCTCCCCGGGAGACACGACCCAGCCAGAGCATTGCCAAGGACCAGGGATAAATCCCCATCAAAGTGTAGATCCCGTACTTCACGGGATGCACCCTGCTCATCCCACCAATATAGGATACATAATTCCCCAATCCAAAGGGACGCAGCAGAGCAATGCTCCAATCGCCATATTTACAGAACCACTTCTGTGCTTTGTCCAGTGGTTTGGCGTAGCGTTTGCGAATCTGTTGCTCCATCTTCCTACCGATGCCGTAGGCAATATAGGAAGCACCGGTATACGCTAGACTCATCAAAAGGGCTATAATCGGTAGTTGAGCCAGGTCCGGTTGCAGGGCATATCCAAAGGCCAATACCACTGCCATTCCCGGAAAGGGCAGTGACGAACCCTCTAAGGCCATTGCCAGCAGCAGTCCACCTAATCCCATGCCAGCGATAAAGCTAATTACAGTCTCTACAGTCGTTGTCCTCACCTTCCTCCAAACCCAACCGAATCCCACAGATGCATAGCGACAGGTAATGCTATTTTATACCGCGGGCACCTTTGTTGTCAAAATCACATTCTAGCGAAACCGGCGAACAATCCCAGTCGGAACAACTTTTTGAAAAGAGTACCCCTATCCTAGACCAAGCCGGTACACTTCTTCATAGTATGAAATGTACTCCCTGACCAACTCATTTGGAGGTGCAAACATGGCTGCTAACGCTGAATTCTTCGGCGGAAAAGATGGTTCCTTCGCGTTTATCGTCTTTCTAGTCCTGATCCTGCTACTCTTCGGTGGCTTGGGATTCGGCTACTAGGGAAATCGATTCTCTCTGAGTCGCAGCTGCGAAGAGGCGAGTCCAGCATCCATGGGCTCGCTTCTTTGCTATTTGTTCCGCTTGCTCTTATTCAAGATCAACTTGCGCAAACGCAAACTCTTCGGGGTAATCTCCACCAACTCGTCTTCAGCAATGAAGGCCAAGGCTTCCTCAAGGGTCAGGATCCGAGGCTCGTCGAGCTTGACCGCGATTTCCTTGGTGGAGGAGCGGATGTTGGTCACATGCCTTTGCCGGGCAACATTCACATCCAGATCCCCTTCTCGGGAATGCTCTCCGATGATCATTCCCTCGTAAACTTCCGTTCCCGGACGAATAAACAGGGTACCTCGTTCCTGGATGTTGCTGATGGCATAGGTAGTAGCCACTCCAGCCTCCCAGGCCACCAGGGCACCGGTGGTGCGCTGGACGATTTCCCCCCGATAGGGGCCATATCCGTGGAAACTGTAGTACATCACTCCGTTACCCTTGGTGTCCGTCAAGAACTGAGAATTGAAGCCAATCAAGCCCCGAGTGGGAACGATAAACTCCAACTTCACCCGATCATCGGCCATGTGCTGCATGTTAACGAGCTCACCCTTGCGGGTCCCGAGTTTCTCGATGACTGTTCCCATGAACTCACTGGGAACATCAATTACCAGCTGCTCCAGGGGCTCGTACAGTCCATCTTCTGTTTCTTTGGTGACTGCCATAGGCTTGGAGACCGCCAGTTCATAGCCTTCCCGGCGCATGTTCTCCAACAGAATCGACAGATGCAGCTCTCCCCGTCCCGAGACCTCAAAGACATCGGGGCTATCCGTTGCCCTTACGCGCAGAGCCACGTTGTTCTTGGTTTCTCGTTCCAGTCGGTCTTTCAGATGACGAGATGTCAGGAATTCGCCCTCTCGGCCGGCAAAGGGACTATCGTTGACCCGAAAGAGCATCGTCAAGGTCGGGGAGTCTACCTCCACCGGAGGCAAGGGTACTGGGTCATCCGCGTCGGCGATGGTATCGCCGATAGCGATTTTGTCGATCCCAGAAACGGCAACAATATCTCCCGCCACTGCCACATCGGCTTCCACCCGCTGCAGGTTGGCAAAGGAATAAACCTGACCTACACGAGCTGTCTCTAGCTTATCGGTACCTCCACGCACGACGCTGACCGTCTGGCCCCGGGTCAATTTCCCCTCCTGAATGCGACCGATGGCAATCTGGCCAATGTAGGGATCGTAATCTAAGTTACTCACCAAGAGCTGCAAGGGGTTATCAGCGTCTCCCTTGGGCGCCGGTACCTCTTGCACAATTGTATCGAGGAGAGGTCGGACGGAACCCTGTCCGCTGGCCAAACCGGATAGAACTTCATCGAGGTCTGGAGAGACAATCCCGGCACGGGCCACAGCATAGAGCACCGGAAATTCTAGGAGGTCTCCATCGGCTCCCAGATCGATGAACAGGTCCAGAACCTCATCGACTACCTCGTAGGGACGAGCGTCACTGCGGTCAACCTTGTTGACCACCACCAGGGGCTTCACCCTCTTGGCTAGGGCCTTCTGCAGCACAAACCGAGTCTGGGGCATCGGACCTTCAAAGGCATCTACTACCAACAATGCTCCATCAACCATCCCCAGGATCCGCTCTACCTCACCGCCGAAATCCGCGTGACCGGGAGTATCGACGATGTTAATCTTGTAATCACCATAAAGAACAGCGGTGTTCTTAGAAAAAATGGTGATACCCCGCTCCCGCTCAATGTCGTCGGAGTCCAGGACTCGCTCTTGCACCTGCTCATGGTGACGAAAGACCCCAGTCTGACGTAGAATCCCATCAACCAGGGTAGTCTTACCGTGGTCTACGTGGGCTATAATAGCAATATTACGCAATTGCATTGCATATTCGTCCTCTCAATCGAGATCAACCCCTCCTAGTGTACCAAATAAACCTGTCCCGTGCATCAGAGCACGGATTTACTGGTTTTTCCACTAGATCAAAAAACCGGAAGCAGGCAGCTTCCGGCATACTCAGAAAATATGGCGGAGGGGGTGGGATTCGAACCCACGGAGGGCGTAAACCCTCAACGGTTTTCAAGACCGCCTCATTCAACCGCTCTGACACCCCTCCAAGCACTTAATTATTATATCATTCGCCGCCGCTGACTGTCAATGAAACGGCGGGATGGGGATGCCGGCAAGCTATACCCTTGCCGACATCCCCACTATCCTGCTATCTCTTAATAATCTCCATTCCACCCATGTAGGGGCGTAAGACTTCAGGTACCTCGATGCTGCCATCGGGTAGCTGGTAGTTTTCCATCACCGCGGCTAGGGTTCGGCCAACGGCTAGACCCGAGCCATTGAGGGTATGGACAAACTCCGGTTTTGCCCCCGGCTCTGGACGGAACCGAATATTGGCCCGACGGGCCTGGTAGTCCTCGAAGTTGCTGCAGCTTGAGATCTCAACATATCGACCATAACTGGGCATCCAGACCTCTATGTCATAGGTCATGGCACTACTAAAGCCCAGGTCACCGGTACACAGCTTCACTACTCGATAGGGCAGACCCAATAGCTCCAGGACTTCCCGGGCATCGGCCGTTAGCTTCTCCAGTTCATCATAGGAGGTTTCCGGCCGCACAAATTTGACCAGTTCTACCTTATTGAACTGGTGCATCCGGATTAGGCCCCGGGTATCCCGACCGTGGGATCCTGCCTCCGACCGGAAGCAAGCCGACAATGCGGTAAAGTAGATGGGAAGCTGTTCCCCATCGAGAATCTCGCCTCGATAGATGTTTGTGACCGGTACCTCTGAGGTGGGAATCAGCCAATAATCGGTGCCCTCGAGCCGGAAGGAATCTTCGGCAAACTTCGGCAGCTGACCGGTCCCGGTCATGCTGGCACTGTTGACGATGTAGGGCGGCTGCACCTCCTGATAACCATGCTTATCGACGTGTAGGTTGAGCATAAAGTTGGCCAAGGCCCGTTCCAGCCGAGCGATGCCCTGTTTCAAGAAAGCAAAGCGAGCACCCGTTACTTTCCCGGCCCGTTCAAAATCGATCCCATCGAGATCTACTCCCAAATCCCAGTGGGCCTTAGGTTCAAAGGAGAACTGGCGAGGCTCTCCCCAGCGGGTAATTTCCAGGTTATCGCTATCATCGCTACCTTCGGGAACCGAGGGGTGGGGAATGTTGGGAATCAACAACAGGGTATCAGAGATTTCCTGTTCAACTTCCTTCAACTCTTGATCTAGGGTCTTAATCCGGTCCGATACCTCGCGCATCTCTGCAATGATGTCATCGGCATCTTCCCTGGCCTTTTTTCTCTTCGCCACTTCCTGAGAGACGGTGTTGCGTCGCGCCTTTAGTTCCTCAGTCTCCCTAAGCAGTGCTCTGCGGCGCTCATCGGCTTGCAGGAGCCCATCGACGGAGACGTCGGTTCCCCTCTTAGCCATGGCCTCTTTGACCTCAGCAACGTTCTCGCGAATCCATCTTAGGTCTAGCATGTCTTCCACCTCTTCCTGTAGGTACTTTGTCTCATCCTCAAATTCGGAAATAAAAAAACTCCCCGGTCCCTATGGGACGGAGAGTTATCCGCGGTGCCACCCAAATTACGCTACCTCTAACTCCTAGCTCTTCTGATCCTACGAGTAGACGGTAACGTCCCTTTGTCGCGATAACGGGCTGACCCGGACCACCTCATCGGTGTCTCCCTTCGGGGTGGATCGATGAAGCGGTGGTCGGCTCACACCTGCCGCCGACTCTCTGAGGGCACCGGACTTCCATCTATTCCCCTGCATCGGATTTGCGTCTATTATATGGCATTATAACCTAATTGTCTACCGTTTACCCGGCGAGTTTTTGCCTCGGTCTCAAGGCATCCGGAAACATGTCGGACCAACGCATCGGTGTAGACCGAGTATCGTCGACATTGAACACAAACACCAGGAAAGCTACAAACCGCAAAAGACCGGAAAGAAACAACACCCAGTACATCCCGATGTGCTCCGCCAACACTCCTCCGATCACTGGGCTGATAGCGGCACTGATTCCCGCCATCGTGTTGTACACGCCCACATAGGTGGAGCGGCTGGCATCGGGAGTCAACTCCAGGATCAAGTTGAAGGCCGCTAGGTTATACCCACTCCAGCCAAACTGGCCAATAAAACTAGCAATAAACCCTAACTGAGGGATGGGTATCGCCAACCATATCCACGGCAATGCCGCAGCGGGGATTCCAGCGAATTTCATCACGTTCTTAGGTCCGAAGCGATCGGCTAACCGTCCCCAGTACTTCTGAAAGAGGATACCGGCCACCAACCCAGCAGAGCTGGCGATACTCCATTGCGCCGGGGTACCACCGAGGTTCTCGGCAAAGTGAACGGCTACCATGGGACCGCCGAGGGAAACGGAGAATTGCCAGAAGATCGAGGTGAAACAATACTTCCGGAAATTAGCGTGTTGTGAAAAGGCATCCAGAGCTCTGTTCCACTTCTGCCTAAGGGTTAGTTTTGGTTCTGCCGGCTCTTCAGTTTCTGCTGCTTCCTCAGCTATCCTTGCCTTTTTTGGCCCCGGTTCCTGAACGGGAATCCGGGCAAAGAAGTAAATAGCAAGTACCCCGGTGAGAAAGGCTAGGAAAAAGGACCGTTGATATCCTCCCGGGAAACCATAGGTTCGGATAATCCACCCCGCCAACAGGGTACCGGCAAACCCCGTCATCCCTGAGAGAATGTTGCGAGTGGAGAAAAAGGCACCCCGTGACTCCACCGGGCTGATATCAGCCATGATCGATGTCCAAGCCGGCACTCCCAGGCTGTTGACAAAGCCCCGCATTGCCACAAGAAAAATGAACAGACCTATCAGATTAAACTCACTGCCAAACAAGAAGGGAATAAACACCGTCGCCAAAAGACACAACCGGGCTCCAATCGCCGACCATACCGTCAATATCTTCCGACGGCCCAAGCGTTCAGTAAGCATCGCGGCCGGGATCTGAGCAATATTGCCTAACAAACTAGGTAATGAACTTAACAGACCAATCTGAGCCTTCGTCGCACCCAATTCCAGCGCAAACAGGGACAGGAAGGGTCCAAAGAGGTTTTCACTCATGTTGGCTGCCATTCCGTCCCAGATGCTGTAGCGCATCGCCCTTTGCATCTGTGACCATTTGCCCCGACGTCGCTTCGTCACAACCCCACCACCATCGTCCTCGCGAGGGTCTCGCTGTGTCATCTGTCATTCCCCCGAAAAAATGGTTCTAAGTTTATCATACCTGTTTTGAAGGGCAAAGTCTAAAGGATATAAGCAGTTTCGCGGTTAATATACGATGAAGTAATGTTGATGCTTTTGTGATAAATCAAATACAAGAAGTCATGGACTTCTGCCAGAGTCTTGAGCTTGCAATATCGCTGCAAGCTCTACCAGATTTTAGGGGAAAATACCAAGGTAGATGAACTGTCCTAAGTGATGGTCAGAGCTTGAGACTTGGTGGATCCACGAGATGGTGCAGGCAAAGGTATCTGCCATGGAGTAAACTACAATTACTGCCAATTTCCTGGGATTCAGATGGATGGCAGTACAAGAAGAAGAGAATTGCTTGAATCCAAAGGAAGGGAGGAAACGAGTCGCATTCCTCCCACGACGACAGTCGTGGGCCTCTTTAGGGATGTCTCGTGATGAAAATGGAGCTTTCATTGTGGCAACAGTTTCGGACTGGGTTAGGGGTTTTCGTCAATCAACTACCGCAGATCATCGCGATCGTTGTCTTTGTCGGAGCCCTCAACTACCTGCTGACCGCGTTAGTGCAAAGGCTAAGTCGGTGGGGCAAAATCGAACCAAAGGTTTTGTCTATGCTTCTGTCGGCCGGCAAGTTCGTCGCCTGGGTGCTAGGAGTTGCTGCCGTTCTCAATACACTGGGGCTGACTCAGCTTTCCTTGGCTCTAGGTGGTTCCATCGCCCTCATCGGCGCCGCCTTGGCCACAGGGCTAAATACTGTTCCCCAGGATCTCTTGGCCGGAGTATTTCTCATTAGCGATGACGAACTGACCATCGGCAAACGCATCAAAGCAGGTAACATCGAAGGGCGTTTGGTGGAGCTGAATATCCGGAAGACCCGGGTACGAGACGATAACGGTAATTTACATACCATCCCCAACCGTACCGTTGACTCTGGAATCTATACAATCTACCAAGAGGATGATTCCCAGTAAAGATACAGGGGATCAAAGGGCGACGCAAAGGGTCGGACTTTGATCCCCTGTTCTGCTTTTCCAAATCAAGACGTTGATATGAACCTGCCGCCCTCATCGTCTATCGGACCTAGCGGTCTGGCTGCGCAACCGGCTAACCACATCTTTAGTGTACCGCGGTCTTTGGCTCGACACCGCAGCGGCGGCACAGCTGAGCGAATTTCTCGTCGACATCCCTTTGGATGGCCTCCAAGACTTCGGAGTGGTCTCCCCGAAAGAGATGCTTAAACCGCCCCTGCTGTTTCAACCAATCGGCTACCGGCAGCGGTTTTCGCGGCTGGAAGGTCAGCTTCCATTCCCCATTCTCCACTTCATACAACGGCCAGAAATTTGACTGGACTCCACCGTCAACGGCATCGATGGCATCCTCTGGGGGAATGGCCCATCCCAATCGACAGGAGGTAAGGACGTTGAGAAAGGCCGGTCCCTCCACGGTAAAGGCCTTCTCCGCCTTTCTGACCAGATCGTTCCAATGACTGATGGCTGCCTGGGCTACGTAGGGAATGTTATGGGCCGCCATAATCGCGGTCAAGTCCTTCCGAGACTGAGGTTTTCCCGTGGACTGGGTTCCCGCGGGTGTCGTGGAGGTATTGGTCCCCAAGGGGGTAGCACTGGATCGCTGCACTCCGGTGTTCATATAGGCGTTATTGTCATAGCAGACATAGACCATGTTATGGCCCCGTTCCATCGCTCCCGACAGGGACTGCAAGCCGATGTCATAGGTACCGCCATCGCCGCCAAAGGCAATGAACTTGATTTCCTTATCGATCTTGCCCTGCTTTTTTAGACTGCGATAGGCAGTTTCCACCCCACTGATGGTTGCCGCTACGTTTTCAAAGGCATTGTGAATGAAGTTGGGCTTCCAAGCAGTGTAGGGATAGACGGTGGTAGTCACCTCCATACAGCCTGTGGCGCAGCCCACCACTACCGGTGTATCCACTTGGGAAAGAATCATCTTAATGGCAATGGGAAAGCCACACCCAGAGCAAGCCCGGTGGCCTCCGGTGATGAGCACTTCTTTCTTCGCCAAATCCTTTAATGTCGCCATGTTTGTCACCTCCTGTTAGTCCCGAACTCCCAGGAACCGATAGGGATCCTGGACTTGCCCCGATTGGGCCGCATCCTGAAGGTCCTGATACACCGACGCGATCATCTCTGGCGTGATGTCCCGACCTCCAAGGCCGTAGATATAGTTGAGCATCAGGGGACGGTGGGGTGCGGCATACAAGGCAGCCCGTGCTTCGGTAAACAGCGGGCCTCCCTGTCCCGAGAAGCTTTCCGCCCGGTCCATCACCGCGAGGGCTTTGAGATTGGCTACGGCATTGGTTAGCTCCTGTACCGGGAAGGGCCGGAAAACCCTGAGCTTGATGACCCCAGCCTTGACTCCCTGCTCCCGCAGCTGATTGACCACATACTTGGCAGTTCCTGCAGTGGACCCGATGACCAAAATGGCCACCTCCGCGTCCTCCATACGGTATTCCTCCAAGAACCCGTAATGGCGACCACTTAAGTCAGCGTATTCCTTGGCCACTTCGGCGATCACGTTCCTGGCTATCTTCACCGCCTCGGCCTGCTGCCGCTTGTGTTCAAAATAGAAGTCCTGCAGGTCCAAGGGTCCCCAGGTGCTGGGGTTGTCCACATCCAACAGGGCATGCTCCAGGTGGTACTCTCCGATGAACTCCCGGACCTGGGCGTCTTTTAGTAACTCGACGTTTTCCATTCCGTGGCTGGTAATAAAGCCATCCATCATCACCATCACCGGCAGGCGGGTATCGGCATGCTCGGCGATGCGCACCGCCTGGATGAGATTGTCGTACATTTCCTGGGCCGTCTCGCTGTACAGCTGCAGCCAGCCGGAATCCCGGGCTCCCATGGTGTCGCTGTGATCACAGTGAATGTTAATCGGCCCACTCAAAGCCCGATTGACTACGGGCATTACGATGGGCAGTCGCATTCCCGAGGCGATGTACAAGACCTCCCACATGAAGGCCAACCCATTGGCCGATGTTGCGGTCATCGCCCGGGCGCCCGCGGCTGCTGCGCCCACGGTGGCGCTCAGGGCGCTGTGTTCGCTCTCTACCGGGACGAATTCCGTCGGGATCAACCCATCGGCCACAAACGTCGAGAAGATCTGAACGATCTCCGTCTGTGGGGTGATCGGATAGGCGGCTACCACGTCGGGGCAGATTTGTCGCATCGCCTGGGCTGCGGCCTCGTTGCCCGTTAATGCCACCATTTTTGTTTCCATTTGCACCGCCATCAGCCATCCTCCTTTGGTCTCGGCTCATCTTCCTGTATTACTTCATCCTCCTGTTTCATTGCCTCATCATCGACAAACTTGTCCTCGGGATGCATCTCAATAGCATGGACCTTAGTGGGGCAGACGTTGGCACAGATCCCGCACCCCTTACAGAATTTGTAGTCCATCCCTTGGATCTTGCCGTCCTCACTGATCACTGCCATGTCGGGGCAGTAGACCCAGCACCGATGGCAGTGGATGCACTTTTCCGCACTCCAAATCGGGCGAAGAGTTCTCCAGTCTCCGGTGGCAAAACGCTGCGCGGTACCTCCTTCAGGGATGACACCCCCTCGGGGAAGGTCCCGCCATCCCGCGCCGGGACCGATGTTAATCGCTTCATGACTGGACTTCATGTGTTTGGTCTGGCTGGTATTCTCTATCCTCATCCTCCCGACACCTCCGCGTGGGCCCTACGAATTGCCCGTAGGTTACCCTCGATTACCTCAGGTCGATCGCGGAACTTCCTCTCTAACTTCCCGGTGATATCCTCAATGAGCGCCTCTAGCTCCAGCCCTTTGCTGACCTTGGCCAGCGCTCCCAACATGGGAGTATTGGGAATAGGTCGGCCAATCTCCGCTTCAGATATGGCACTGGCATCAACGACAAACAGCCGCAGGTCCCGATCCCCCAGCTGCATCCGCTCCCACATTTCATCCCGAGAGTGGGAAGTGTTCAGGACAATGGTCCCTCCCGGTGGGATACCGGCGGTGAAATCCACGGAACCGATAAAGGTCGAGTCCAGCACCATCACGTACTGGGGACTAACGACACTGCTGTGCAGCAGGATGGGCTCATCACTGATGCGGTTGTAGGACACCACGGGAGCACCCATCCGCTCCGGCCCATACTCGGGAAAGGCCTGAATGTATTTCCCGGCAGCGGCAGCCGCCTCAGCCAAAAGGATGGCAGCGGTTTTGGCTCCCTGACCACCGCGACCGTGCCAGCGAATCTCCAGCATTTCTGCCATCAGCCATCGCCTCCTTCAACTTCCTGTTACTCTTGGCTAATATGCCCCATGGGTTGCCAGATTACTCGATGACAAACAAAGGGAGGCCCCATCTACCCGCCGTCCTAGACGGGCAAATGGGGCCTTAGGTCCTCGCTTACTGGTTTAGAATTTATAGATGGGAAATCTGGCCGTGAGTTCTCGGCGACGCTGGGAGATCTGTGCCCGTTGCCCTTCAGCCTTACCGGAGCGTAGGGTCTGCGCAATCAACTCGGCGATCTCCTCCATTTCCCGTTCCTTCATCCCCCGGGTGGTTACCGCCGGAGTGCCGAGACGGATTCCACTGGTGACTACAGGGCTTTCGGTATCAAAGGGAATGGTGTTCTTGTTGACGGTGATGCCCACCTGGTCCAGGGCAGATTCCGCCTCTTTCCCCGTCAGTCCCACTGCCTTAACATCCACCAGCATCAGGTGGGTATCGGTACCGCCGGACACCAAGCGGAAGCCTTTCTCCATCAGGCTGGCGGCCAGCTGCTTGGCATTGGCAACGATTTGCCTTTGGTAATCGGCAAACTCCGGGGCCATCGCCTCCTTCAAGGCCACGGCCTTGGCGGCAATGACATGCATCAAAGGACCACCCTGGGTTCCCGGAAAGACGGCTTTATCGATGGCCTTAGCCAGCTCCTCCTTGGCCAGGATCATCCCGCCCCGGGGTCCCCTTAAGGTCTTGTGGGTGGTGGTGGTAACCACATCGGCATAGGGCACCGGATTGGGATGGATTCCCGCGGCCACTAATCCCGCGATGTGGGCCATATCCACCATCAAATAGGCCCCTACTTCGTCGGCAATCTCCTTCAGCGGGGCAAAGTCTATCTTCCTGGGATAGGCGCTGGCCCCGGCGACGATCAGCTTGGGGCGGTGCTTTTTAGCCTGGTCTCTGACCTGATCATAATCCAGGGTTTCCGTGGATGGATCTACACCATAGTGAAAGAAGTGGTACCACTTCCCGGACATGTTTACCGGGCTGCCGTGGGTTAAGTGACCACCATGGGACAGGCTCATGCCCAGGACCCTGTCTCCTGGCTCTAATAGCGCCTGGTACACTGCCATGTTGGCCTGGGCGCCGGAATGGGGCTGCACATTGGCGTGCTCTGCTTGAAATAGCTCCTTGGCCCGGTCAATGGCGAGAGTTTCAACGGTATCAACGTGCTCACAACCGCCGTAATACCGCCGGCCGGGATACCCTTCGGCATATTTGTTAGTTAGGACGGAACCGGTAGCTGCCATTACCGCCCGAGAGACAAAATTCTCGGAAGCGATGAGTTCAATGTTGTCTTCCTGGCGCTGCAGTTCACTGATTATTGCTTCTGCGACTTCTGGATCTATCTGCTTCAACTCTTCGTACATGCAGACACCTCCCAACATGATTCTGACTCCCCCCACATAGAGATGAGATGGATCGACACTGAGACAACGGGTCCACACCGAAAATCTCGGGAAAAGGCGGGAAGACCATGGGTGACGAAAGCAGAACTGTCTTTCAGATGGCGGTGATGCGGATGATCGCAGGCTCCATCGAGATCACCGCAGCACTGCTAATGCTCCGGTTTGGCCGAGTCGCTACTGCTTTGCGCATCAACGGTGTCTTGGGAATGATTGGTCCCGTAATTCTGATGACCGTTAGTGCCCTAGGTATTTTGGGAATGTCCTATCAAGTGTCGCCGAGGAAACTCATTCTCCTGGTGATGGGAGTCTGCTTCATTTTTCTAGGTACCCGTTAACCTCTAGCTTACTCCTCTTTCTCCCGTAAATACAGTTGCGGCTGAGAGGATTAGCCTTCTCAGCCGCAACCAAATGAAACCTATTGCACAGGCAAAGAACTACGGATAGATCCGATTCAGCAAGCGTGGGAATGGAATCGCCTCTCTGAGGTGGGACAGGCCGCAAATCCAAGCCACAACCCGCTCCAGGCCCAGTCCAAAACCGGAGTGGGGTACGCTTCCGTAGCGGCGCAAGTCCAGATACCAGCGGTAGTCCTCCTCCGGCAGCTGATGCTCCCGGATCCGCTGGGCCATCAGCTCAAGGCTGGCAATCCTTTGGCTGCCCCCGATGATTTCGCCGTAACCCTCCGGTGCCAGCAAGTCGTTACACAACACTACTTCCGGCCGCTCAGGATCCGGCTCCATGTAGAAGGCCTTCACCTTGGTGGGATACTTCTCAACAATCAGCGGTCGATCGAAGGATTCCGCCAAGGCAGTCTCATGGGGAGCACCAAAGTCCTCACCCCACTCGATGGCCAGATCCTTTTCCTTCAGGATCTCCAGGGCTTCGTCGTAGGTGATCCGCGGGAAGGGAGCCTGGACATTTTCGAGGCGAGAAATGTCTCGCTCCAACAGTTCCAGTTCCGCTCTGCGTTCTGTCAGTACCGCCTGCACGATGTAGGTAATGAAATCTTCCTGCAGACGCATGTTGTCCTCATGGGTCGCGTAGGCAACTTCCGGCTCAATCATCCAGAACTCCATTAAGTGCCGACGAGTCTTGGACTTTTCCGCGCGGAAGGTAGGTCCAAAGCTGTATACCTTGCCAAAGGCCATGGCTGCTGCTTCCATATACAGCTGTCCACTTTGAGTTAAATAGGCCTTGTCTTCGAAATAATCGGTTTCAAAGAGGGTCGTGGTTCCCTCGCAAGCTGCCGGAGTTAGAATGGGGGGATCGACCAGGAGGAAGTTCCGTTCGGTAAAGAACCGATGGATCGCCTGGATGATGGTTCCCCGCACCCGCATCACGGCATGCTGCCGCTGGGAGCGAAGCCACAGGTGTCTGTGGTCCATTAAGAACTCCACACCATGTTCCTTAGGGGTAATGGGATACTCCTCAGAGAGCTGTACCGTCTCTAGATCCGTCAGCCCCAGCTCATATCCCCCCGGTGCCCGATCGTCGGCCCGCACCGTTCCCTTGACAATAATCGATGACTCCTGGGTTAAACGATCGGCCTCCGCAAAGACCTCCGGCGATACATCATTTTTGAATACTACCGCCTGGACGATGCCGGTACCGTCCCGCACCATGAGAAACTGCAGTTTACCACTGGATCGCTTGTTATATAACCATCCTTTGATGACAACTTCTTGACCTACGTGTTGACCCAGGTCTTCTATATACACTTGGTCCATAGTCTTGGGCAAGCCCAAGGGCTGCCCTGCCACCTCCTGTTGCCAATGCTACGTGCCATAACACCATCTAAGGTGTCCACAATTTCGAGGTTTGTTTCGGTTCCCGAGGAGTAGGTTCCGATATCGACTCCCCGTCGTCACCAACAGAACCAATTCCCAGGGCCTGACTAAGGATCTCCTGCACCTGTTGAATTAGCGCGCCCAAAGCCTGCTCCGCCTCGAGGAACTCCCGAACGTAGGGATTAAAACTGATGTTGTGCAGCATGGTCTGCAACTCATTGATCTCCTGTTCTGTGGGTTCCTGGCCCTGCAGCTGCTTCTGGTAGAGCAGCAGCTGTTTGGCATTAAAGTCCCGAAGCATGATCTTGGCAGCCTCTCGGCTGCTAATCTCTTCCCTAGCCCTTTCCAGCCGGACCCATTCATCGCTTTCCTTCAGTGCCTTGGCTAGTTCATGGGCTTTGGCGATAACCGACAATTGACTCACCTCGTTATACATTGAACCGAAAAGTCATAATATCTGCGTCCTTTACCTTGTAATCTTTCCCTTCTAGACGCAGTAAACCCTTCTCCTTCAGCGCCGCCATGGAACCATGCTCAATGAAGTCAGCGTAGGAGCAAACTTCTGCGCGAATAAAGCCCCGGGCAATGTCAGAGTGAATCTTGCCACCGGCCTCCTGGGCAGTGGCACCGTCCCGTACAGTCCAAGCTCGAACTTCATCTTGACCCACTGTGAAGAAAGAGATTAGACCCAGATGGCTGTAGGCGGTGCGCGCTAGGCGAGCGATTCCCGTTTCCTTGAGTCCATACTCCTCCATAAACAGGTCCCGGTCCGCCTCGTCGAGCTGACTAATTTCCAGCTCCACCTGGGCAGAGACCTCAATTAGAGGAAGGGCATGATCCCGGCACCACTCTTGTACCTGGCTTTGGTTGGGATACTCACCGCTCTGAAGCTGATCCTCGTCGAGGTTAACGACAATAATCATCGGCTTGCGGGTGAAAAAGGTGTACCCCGCCATCAGCTTTTCTTCATCCTCGCTGAGGTCCACGGTGCTCAAGGGGCGGCCCTCTTCCAAGGCCTCCATACAGCGTCGCAGGATCGGCTCCTCTTTAGCTAGATTGGGGTTTTTGACCCGTTCCTTAGCGAGCTTCTCCAGTCTAGTCTCAACAAAACCCCAATCGGTCAACAACAACTCATTATGGATTAGCTCCAGATCCCGCAGGGGATCAATGCTTCCTGCAACGTGGGGGACAACATCGGAGGCAAAGCCCCTAACTACATGAACGAGGCAGTCAACGTTACGGATATCATTGAGGAAATCCCCGGTCCGACGTTCTCCCTGAGTTGAAGGTTGCAATCCAGCCACATCGATAAAGCGGATTGTGGCGTATGTAGTCTTCTTGGGTTGGAAAACAGCAGACAACCGATCAATCCGGGGATCGGGAACCCTTCCCATGCCCATATTCGCCTGTCCCCGACCGCCGCCATATCCGGCGTCCGCCTTACCTCCGGTCAGAAGATTGAAAAAAGAAGTCTTGCCTACACCGGAAAGACCAATAATTCCTATGTCCACTCATTCAAGCTCCTTCCTGGCAACAACATAATGCAAACAAATCCTTTTGCATTATATCATTTCCCGAAGGTGCAGGCATCTCACTATTGGCTGTCGGCCTCCAATTTTTCCTCGGTAGTGCGCACCGGCAGCTTCACCACAACGCTGAGCCCCAAATCCTCTTCGTAAACCGCGATACTTCCCTGATAACGATCAACGATCCATTGGCAAAAGAGAATCCGGGAAGTGGCACTGAGCTGGCCATCCTCTGGCCGAATTGATCTAGGCTCCCCGTCGTGATGATCAAGATCAACGATCCCACGGACCAGCAGAATAACTTTGCCGCCGAGATAGCCAGTTCGCAGAACCAAAGAACCTCCCCGCCCGATGGCCTCCAGGATACCCCGACACAGATGAAGGACTAATTGCATCATCTCTTCTCTGTCCAGGCTCATATCCGGTAACGGGTGAACATCCAGCATCACCTTGCACTCACCCTCGGTGGCATTGACCTGGATGTAGGGTTGCAGTTCCTCTACAATCCCGTTGAGATTAACCCGCCGACACTCCTTCGGTGACTCCCCGGCCAGGTCAAGAAACCTGTCCACCACCGTACTGGTTCGGTCTAATTCCCGAATGGCATTTTCTATTTCTTCCCGGGCCGGCCAGTCCCGTCTGTACAAAAGCAGCTGCAAAAAGCCTCGAATCGAAGACAGGGGATTTCTCATCTCGTGACCGATGACCGTTGCCATTTCACCAACCAAACGAACCCGCTCTAAGTAGCTGGTTTGTCCCACCCACTGCAGCTCATCGGTGATATCTCGGCCCACTAAATAGGCAATTCCTTCTTCACTGATGGCCGACAGACTCCAGTAGAAGGAGCGATAATCACTGTCCTTACGCCGCAGTCTCAAACGCACCCCTTTAACAGACTGCCCCTTCCGCAACAGAGATAACTGCTCCTCAAGCAATTCTCGATCCTTGGGATCGATAAGCTCCTGCAGGGATGTACCCTGTAACTCTTCGCAGGAATATCCCAAGGCTCTGCTGAAAGCGGGGTTAAAACAAATAAACCTACCCAGCTGTACATCAATCACGCCGCTTAGTGCCGAGACATCCGACTGCAGCTCACAGGGAGCTGTCTCCCTCATTCTCCTAGCCGTTACATCTCGTTGGACTAACAGCAGCCACTGAGGCTGTCTCCCACAGACCGCCAAGGGCACCAGCATCCAGTCGTAATATCGCACCGACTGGCCATCTTTACCTGCATTGACCCGATAAACCAAGGGATAATCGTACCCGCGATAGGCCTCGTTACTTGCAACCACTTGCTCGAAGATGTTGAGTTCCATCGGCGAGCCAAAGAGATCGAAAAAGTGTCTTCCCACTAAGTGCCCACGACTTACATCGAGAATTTGAGCATAGAGCTCACTGACATATAAGAAGTTGTAGTCTAAGTCCAAAATCGCGACGCCGCATCGCAATTTGTGGAAGAACCTACAAACAAGACTAAAAATGCTGTCGCTCGCACCTATCAGCTCGATGAACTCCTTAAACCCCTCATCACTCTGGCATTTATTGGACCTACCGGTCACGCATACTCCTCCTTACTAACTGTAACTGACACCTCCAAATGCTCTCAGCTAGTAATCATTCAAGCAAGACAGGCACCCTCCTGCACAGATCCACAAGAACCGCCAAATTACAACGTTATAAACCAAGAACAACAAAAAGCCCTCTAGTGATCCTATCGAATCAATAGAAGGCTTTCTGAAAAGGTATTCGGCAACGTGCTACTCTCCCACCGGGTCACCCCGGAAGTACC
>JAAYGB010000046.1 GCA_012727955.1 Bacillota bacterium | reverse complement strand
TCTACCGCAGTAATGTTGGCCAAGATGTCAAACCAGCAATGATGGTGGCCTAAATAAAGGGCAACCATGTGATAGTTGAAACATTAAGCAGATATTCTCCAAAATTGGGGGGTCAAACCGACGCATACCTCAAGCTGGCCAGTGTCTTCCCACCCCCAGTGGGGATTGACAACGTGTATATGCCCGAGGGCTGATAGGCAAATTTCTCGCACTGGGACGACATCTCCGACCGCCAACGATTGATAGGAGTGGACGCATCTGCCCGGTTCTGAAAGGAATTGAGCTTGTCCATCAGTTTAAGGTAATATGCACCAAACAAGTCCCCTACGTCAAGCTCCTCAAGGCTATAGCCTTCTTCAAATAGGCGAGTATTCGTTCTGTCGGCATCGATTAAGGCACCAAATACGAACTTGCTCAGGAAGAAGAGCCGAATCGTCAGGCCAGTTTCCGACGCTGATAGGTATTTCTTCAGTTCTTCGGTGGCAGCATTAACATAGGCTCTAAATTGTCCTTGATCCATAACGGTGGTGAAGAACCGTTGTACCAACAGCTCAAATTCACTCAGCTCCTTCTCGTGAACCCGCCTCAGATAGTCGGAACTCAAGACTGGACTCAGAAAGTCTCGGAGATACGAATGGTGAGAAATTATTGCGTTACCCACTACCTCGGCAAGCGTCGCCGTGTAAAGACTGAAGTCTTTCGCAGGATCATGAAACATCTCATACAAGAGCTTAGCTCCCGCCGTTGAGTGATCAACTGTTCCTCTTCGAGGTGCTCGTTCCGGATTCTCTACCGCCAGACGGATGTAGTTCTGAAACTCCATGCTGAATTTGCCCAAGTCATGCAGCAAGCCTGCAAGGCCTACTATATGCTTAATCCCTAGTTTCTCACCATGGACTCCTGCCAAGTCTTTTGTACCCAAGAGATGTTCCTTTACCGTCTGTACTCTCTTGTCTCGCTCTCGAATGTGCGCGATGAAATCCATACCAACCCTCCTCCTATCTCTTGACAGTCAACGTCCTAGTCACATATACCCCTGATTGGCAATGATCCCTTTCAGACCCTTTGAGCCTATGTGGCTAGAACAAGGTAGCCCTCCCATGAAACCTAGGAGGGCTATCAACTAAGACAAGACTCATCATCTGAGAATGGCATTTTCTTTGTTCCTAGGAATTACCGAATCATCCGACGGAACGAGACTCACACCACAGCCGATCAGCCACCGGTTCCCAAGCGTCGGCTGCTTGTTCACACTTCGCGCAAAGGGAGCGCACGTCCTCGGGATTCTCCAGATCCGTTGACCGGGCACCGGATTTCTCAACTAGCTCTGCTAGTTTTCCCTTGTTATCGAGCAGTGGACAGGGGCGTAAGTGGTTGCTGTTGAAGGGATGTTCTTGTCGATACTGCATGAAGAGCGGCGATTGCAGGGCTTCCAGAAGGGTCTTCTCGTAGATACTGGAATCGGAATAGTGGATAAAGGCGCAGGGCTCGATGTCACCATTGGCATTGATGTGTAGGTAGTTACGCCCTCCGGCGATACATCCATTGACATACTCGCCATCGTTCCAGAAATCAATGGTGAACAACGGCTTAGTTTCGCGGAACTTCCTAATCTGATGATACATGTATTCCCGTTGTTCCGGTGTTACCATCAGGTCCACAACGGCGTTTACCCCCACCGGCATGTAGGTAAAGAACCAGGCAAACTTGGCCCCCATCTCAATCATCGCATCAATAAAGGCTTCACTACCGACCACTTCAGTGTTCTTTCTGGTGTAGCAGCAGGAAACTCCAAAGAGCAGTCCCCTGTCCTTGAGGATGGACATAGCTTGGACCACAGCCTGGTAGGTTCCTTCGCCCCGGCGAGCATCAGTCTGCTCCTCGAAGCCCTCGACACTGATAGCCGGGGCAAAGTTCTTCACCCGCAGCATTTCCTCGGCAAATTCTTCGTCGATTAAGGTTCCATTGGTAAAGGCCAAGAAGGCACAGTCTTGATGCTTTTCACAGAGACGAATAATATCTCGCTTCCGCACCAAGGGTTCTCCGCCGGAGAAAATGTACATATATACTCCCAGAGCTTTACCCTGTTCGATGATGCTGTCAAGGGTATCGAAACTCATGGACATCTTGTCTCCGTAATCCGCTGCCCAGCATCCCCGACAGCGAAGATTACAGGCAGAAGTGGGATCCATGAGAATGGCCCAGGGAATGTTGCACTGATATTGGTCCCGATACATGCGCTGCCGCTGTCCCCCGATAATCGTGGCATTGATTAGAAGGTTTTCGAATAGTTTCTTTCTGACACCGACGTCGAGATCGCTATAGGCGCTCATGACCAACTGATACCAGTTGCCCGTCTTGTCCTCCAAAGCTTCTCTGATGGGTTCCAGAGCATCGGCCACTACTCCATGGCGATCAAATTTATCAACCCAGTCAATTAGCTGCGGAATATGATGTTCAGGATCCCTCTCCAGGTACGTCAGAACCGTCCTAAGTCCCAGCCTCTGGGCTCGTTCCTTCCACGTCTCCCCTGGTTTGGGCTCGCTCCGTCTCATCCTATCCTTCTCAGGCATTTGCACCCCTCCTCGAAGTTTGCGTGACCCGGAGCCCATGGATGGACCGCTTGCTAGCTAATCCATTTACTGAAAGCATATTCATTGCATTAGGATTTGTTGCCCAACTCCACAGCGACAATATCCTTTAAATTCACCACAAGAGCTGACAAGACTTCATGCTGAAAGGCGCGAAGGCCACCGAGAATGGAACTGAACCAATCTCAGTTGCCAGAAGCAGCAACGATATTAGGCTATCTTTCAGTTTTCCCTTGAGAAAAAGGGCTCATTTCCCTCTGCACTGAACCCAATGGGCTAAAGCTTATTGTTTCCGTTGGACTATCCCACTTCGTCTTATTTAGCAGGCATCTGCGCTTCCCAGAATGCTATCGCTTTGTTGATCCAGCCTTCGGCGCTGGTACCGATTCCTAAGCCAAATCCATGACCTAAACCCTTGTACAAATGAAATTCCGTGGGGACGCCGTATTTGTTGAGAGCATCCACCCGGCGCTTCATCACCTGCCAACTGACAATTCCATCCTTCTCACCGACCACCACAAAGGTAGGCGGATCCTGTCTGGTATAGTCGGTATGACCGGTATATTGCATGATAACGGCACCGGGCCGAGGTAGATCGTCTCCTCCAAAGGCTGCCGGCGAATAGGAACCTACGTAGGCGGCCATTCTCGCACCCGCGGATCCACCCCACAGCGAATAGCAGTCTGTGTCAATGCCCAACTCCTCCCTCCGGGAAAAGACAAAGGAAATGGCCGCCGCCAGATCCTCACAGGCAACATCGGCTCCCCCAGTGCGATATTGCAAGGCAAAGGCGTTGTATCCCCGCTTGCTTAACTCCAGAGCATGGGGAAAGCTCTCATGAATCGACCCAACATAGGAAAAACCGCCCCCGGCACTGATGATGGCAAAGGGAGCCTTTGGATTACCCCGAAAAAAGAACAACCCGGTATCCTTCTTGCTGGGGTTTTTGATCTTTTCCTCTTCGGTATAGATGTCATAAAAGACCTTGGCTCCTTGACTCACGGCCTGCAGCAGATAATTTACCACCGTAACGGTAGTGTCGGGATGAATGTTGCTGTGGTAAGGAAGGAGACAACCAATATCAGCGAGGTTCATGGAGGCTACCGATATCCCATGCCTGACGGGAAAGAGGAACTTTCCGAAACCATTAAATAAGGGATGATTTATGACATCAATTGCCTTTGTCTGTGCATTTACCATCACGCCGTTGTCACCTCATTGGTCTATTTGCGTCTGTCAAAGGATCTGGAATCCTTCTTCATCGGAGCGAATTCACTACCTCGAAATAGCTGGCAAAGAACCCCTTTATGTTAACACTAGTTGCTAACTCACAGTTACCTTGCGCGTCAGGGATGAAAGTTGTCCTCCCCAGTGTTTCTTCATTTGCTGATCTAGTATCAATCTCTATATATCCCCGCCGATAGGTACATATATTTCGATTAAACACTGCCGTTGCCACCAGGGGATCATGGAAGGTCATGGTGTTCTCAGCCAACCAAGGTTCTCCAAAATCTACCACTGCCTGCAATATATCGGAGGTAAACAGGGTCTTAACCTCCTCCCGGGACAAAGTTAGCTGCCTTGTTATCTCCAGCCCATACACCCTGATGTGCCTTGCTCGACTGAACACCGTTTTCGCGGCCAAGGGGTCAGCCCATACGTTCCAATTGCAGTAGGGCATGGCATCGGACGCGTTAATTTCTTCGTCAAATACCCCAGCCATACCTGCTATTTCTTTCAACTTATCCGGTGCATCGGGGTATTTGGCAAATAGGGCAGCTATATTGGAGAAGGATCCAATGCCTATCAAATTCACCTCATTGGGATAGGTACAGATGGTCTCATATAGGAAATCGACAGCCTTATCCTGCGCGAAATCTGTTCGATGCTTCCAGTTCTTGAGTTTAACTTGTCCATCGGGAGTAGGATACCAGCCATTTGGAGTTTTGGGATCCAATCCCGGATAGATAGGAATAGTCTTTCCCGCGACTTGGCAAATAGCATCGGCGATCATTGCTCTTTCCAGGGGATTGCCGCAGACCGTTGTTATTCCTAACAATTCACAGTTAGGTTGTCTCAAGAGATAGGCTAGACAAGCTGCATCATCGATGTCTCCGCCGATGTCGGTATCTAACAGGACCTTGACGGGCTTGCCTACGGCACTGATTTTACTTGGACTCATTCCTTTACTTTCTTCCATCTTAAACCTCCCGCTGCCCATCATCGGCTACCACGATCTGTGCCTTTCCCCTGTGCTTGGCTTGATACAGGGCCTGATCCGCGCCGGCATAGATCTCCTCTTAGTCTTCGCCTTCCTTCACTATTGCGACGCCAATGCTGACGGACACCGCCATCCCTTTGGTTCCATCCTGAAAGTGGCGGCTAAATTGTCTGCATTTCCGGTAAACCGGGCTAAGGGATGGAACATCGCTCCAATACACACAGAACTCATCGCCGCCAAGTCGACCGATGATAGTGTTTTTCCGAAAAACCTTCTTCAGACTATTTCCCAGGCGCTCTAGCATCTGATCTCCCACCAAATGCCCGTGGGTATCATTCACTCTCTTGAAGTCATCGCAGTCAATGATGATAAAGGCGTCCAGTGCCTCTGGATCTTTCTCCCGCAGCCGCTTGAGGATCAAGTCCCTCGTGGTCGCAGCGTTATATACCCCTGTTAATCCATCTACTTGTGATTTGAACAGCAGCTCATCTCTTTCCGCCACCGCTTCACTAATATCAATAAGTTTGCCAATGATGGTTTCCGTTCTGCCGTGATGATCGCAAATTCGGTGGTTGACCGCTCTAAAGAACCCCCTCCGGTCATTATCCAAAGGCAGCTCAATAATACTTTCCCGTGAGTCACCGGTAGCGTCGGTTAGCAAGAACTTCCTTAACGCTTTAGCGACCGAGTTCAGGCTCCCTTCTGTGACAAATAGTTGACCGTATTTCTCCGATAACTGCAAGTCATTGGTCCGGACATTGTATTCATACAGGTACTCATTGGCCAAATGGGCTAGGACTTGGTATTTCTGGTTCTGGCTCTTTAGTCTATTCTTGGCTCGCACACTGGAAATGACACTCACAAGCACGGTACCGATAGTTAGCACAACCACAAGGAGAATCACCTTGCCATAGGCCTGCATGATCATGGCAACTGTAAGCCCGCGGTTAAACTTCTATGCCACATCCAAGATTAAGGTCTGCATCTGGCTCGTGGTAATTGAGCTAATCGACTTGTTGATGATGGAAAGCAGGACCTCATCACCATGTAATAAACCAACGGAATATTTCCTTGGTTCCTTGCCCCGGGGCACAGTGATCAGATTCTGATAATCCTTGAGAGAGGAATAATAGACGACAGAATATGCATTGCCATATCCGTAGTCTGCGATGCCCGCTTCCACGGCATCGAGACTGTCTTCCCTAGTAGCAAAGAAGATCGCATTCTCGGCGTTGATGCCTTCGGGAAGCACTCCACCTTCGATGGCCGCAAAAATTCTACCCTCTAGCTGCTGCGACGCCACCCCCTGGTTCATGTAGATAATGGCTTCTGATTCCAGAAAGGGCTGTGACAGTTGCATACCACTGGGAGCGTAGTTGGGTGAAATGCCAAAGATGATGTCGGCGTCACTGTTGAAAATGGCCTCAAGACTGTCATAGGCCTGATATTCAAAGGTCAACCCCGATATCTGTGCTATTCTATCCATCACACCTCTAAAGATCCCCTGCACTTCTCCCTTGCCATCTGCAAAGGCCAGGGGTGCCGCTCCACTAGAGGTAGCAGCCTTGATTACAGGACTATTGGCTATGTAGGCCCTTTCCTCTGTGGTCCATCCTTCAGCGGTCTCCGCACCGCCGACGGCCGTCAGCATCATTATCACGAAAATAATGCTACTTAGCCCCCTTGCGGTGCCCTTGTGTTGTTGTAGCATGGTTTGGAACATCCTTTTCTAACCGGCTGCTCACTTGGGTGGCCATGGTCAATGGTCAAATGCTGTTCAAAGCCATTATATACCATTTAACAAGACGAACAGCAAAAAGAACAGCTTGCCAGGGTGAAGTGTACGCGTCAAGCTTTAGTAGGCGAGAGACCTCGCCACAATTGGTGTTCATAAAGCTGTGCTGAAGCCGCTGAGGTTCCGTAGAGCTATCACCCAGGGTTTCGTAGAGTACCCTAAGCTAGGCAT